>NZ_JBFBGW010000046.1:0-1271 GCF_040684895.1 Paenarthrobacter sp. NPDC089322 | reverse complement strand
GCCGGTAGTCAGTCACCAGCTGAGACTATCCAACGAATGCGGCCATGACATCGCTTATTCGGACAGGTTATCCCTGTGGTGTCCGGTAGAGGATCCCTGACCGGGCGCGGCGCCGTAAGGCAGCAGGGTGCGGTAAAGGATCCTCACCGGATGACCTACCGGCCGTAGACTGTCGGCATGTCAGCGCAGTCGTTACCCCAAGAGACGTTCAGAGGAGACCTGTCCGATCCAGACGAACTAGCAGCAGATCCGCAGCTTTGGAAAGGCGGCCACTCTACCAGCCCGCTCACACCACGAGAATTAACGGCTGCTCAGTCAAACTCATGAAAGTCATCTACGCGCAGATCGCCCAGTCAGCTGGAGCTCGGCCTTTCGAAGGCAGCGGCTGGCTTGAGCTTGACACCGAATATACGGTGACCTCCATTCTGGCGTACCCCAATGGGCGGGTTGAGATCCAAGTAGTGGCAGATGATCAAAGAAACTTGGCTTGGGTTGATTCAAGAGCCGTTATGACCATTGACGAAACAATTCCAGAGAGCTGGGAGGCCAGAATCGGTGACGGTGGCGTGCTCGAATTTGCACCACCACGCTGGTTAGTGCACGGGTTCTGGGAGGACTACTACGACGGGGACTCCAGCGCAGCCCAGATCGTCAACGAAGAACTAGATAAGATCCTCGGCCGCCAAACACCCCATGGCATGCCCGATCTGAACAGACAAATGACTTCACAGGAACTACAGTTCGCTGGCGAGCAAGTCGCGGCCGCCCAAGGAACAGACAGATGGAAAGGCTTGATGTTGGTGCTGCTCCACCACATCAAAGAAATAACGGCACCCCTTGAGCTGCAGCCGATCTTGGCCACGGCAGAGTCGTACTGGTTGTTGGGAAAGGGAACTCCGGAGGCTCTCCAGCTGGCCCAAGTCAGCTGCCGGAGCTATCTGAACGAATTCGAGCCGCACACGCATCTCATCGAACCAGGCCCCAAGTTTGCCCGAGCACTGTTATGCATCCTAGAACCCCTCGGGGACGAGAACGCCCGGACTGACACAGCAGACTGGTTCGCGGGCGTGGTCTGGGACATCTGGTAGACCCCTGGGCCCTCTAACCTCGACCGGCGTCATCAGGTGTCCGCAAAGGGATCCTTCACCGGACAGCTATTTCGAAGGGCGTCGCTCTCGCCGCTGGTTCCCGGATGGCAGACTGCACGTATGGACAGAATGAACCGCACAGCGCTCCACCACGCGGCCCTGGAAAATGATGTTGCCACCGTA
>NZ_JBFBGW010000045.1:0-1311 GCF_040684895.1 Paenarthrobacter sp. NPDC089322 | reverse complement strand
TGCGGTCGTATGGTTTTCTGAGACAGCTTGATGGGAGATTCGTTTCAGATGTCCACGCCCAGAAGAAAATATGATGCCGTGTTTCGTGAGGAAGCAGTGCGGCTGGTGTTGTCCTCGGATCGTTCGGTGAAGCAGGTTGCCGAGGAGATTGGGGTGAAGGAAAGCACGTTGGGGAACTGGTTGGCCAGGGCCAGGCAGCGTTCTGTCGGCGGGCCGGTCCAGGTTCCGGTGGAGGACCGCGGGCCGGTGCCGTGGGATGAGCATCGTAAGGCTTTGGCCGAAAACGAGCGGCTGAAGGCCGAGGTCGAGTTCCTGGGAAAAGTCAGCGCCTTCTTTGCCGCGAAGCAAAAGTAGAGGACTTCTACGAGTTCATCGAAGCGGAGAAGGCCAACCACTCCGTGGCGTGGCTGTGCCGGGCGCTGAAGGTTTCCCGGGCCTCGTTCTACCGTTGGCGCCGGCCTCCCGGCCCGTCACCACGGGCCGTCCGGCACGAGGAACTGGTCACCGCTGTGACCTCTGCATATTCGGGTGAAGAAGGACGTGCCGGGCGTGACCAGATCACTTTGCTGCTGAATGAGAAGGGCGTGAAGGTCTCGGCCCCGACCGTCGGGGCCATCATGCGTAAACACGGGTTACGGGCCATCCGTACCCAGGCCTGGAAAGCAACGACCGTTCAGGACCCGCAGGCCAAGACAGCTCACATTGAGAACCACATGCTCGACTCAGAGGGCAAGCGGGACTTCACCTCAACAGTGCCCGGAACCCGCCTGGTCGGTGACATCACGTACCTGCGCACCGGTGAGGGCTGGCTCTACCTGGCCACCGTGATCGACCTGTTTTCCGGCATGGTCATCGGCTGGTCCATGGCCGGGCACATGCGTACGAGCCTTTGCACCGCGGCCCTGCAAATGGCCAGGAACCACGGCCACCTTGCCGGGACCTCGGTGGTGTTCCACTCGGACCGGGGAACCCAATACACCTCCGATGAATTCCAGAAATGGTGCGCCGATCACGGAATCACCCAGTCCATGGGCAAGGTTGGGGTGTGCTGGGACAACGCCGTCGCGGAGAACTTCTTCTCCCACCTGAAAACCGAGTTCTACCACCACCAACGCTATCCGTCCCGGCTGGCCGCCCGAACCGGAGTCATGGACTACATCGAAGCCTGGTACAACCGCCGCCGGCCCAACCGCAGAGCCGGCGGCATCCCACCAATCAAAGCCCACACCAACCACCAAACCCGCGCCCAGCAACCACTGGCCGCCTAACCAAAACAAACAACGAACCTGTCTCAAAAAGTTGACGACCGCA
>NZ_JBFBGW010000044.1:0-1913 GCF_040684895.1 Paenarthrobacter sp. NPDC089322 | reverse complement strand
GCGCGGGCGTTCATGGAAGGCCGGCTCACGGAGGAGGACCTGGACGGGTTCCGGCAGGAAAAGTCCCGTGAGGGGCATGCGTTGTCCTCGTACCCGCATCCGCGGCTGATGCCGGGGTTCTGGGAGTTCCCGACCGTGTCGATGGGCATCGGGCCGATGAACGCGATCTACCAGGCCCAGTCCAACCGGTACCTGCATAACCGCGGGATCAAGGACACCAGTGACCAGCAGGTCTGGGCGTTTTTGGGTGACGGGGAAATGGACGAGCCCGAGTCCCGCGGCCTGCTGCAGCTCGCCGCGAACGAGAACCTGGACAACCTGAACTTCGTGATCAACTGCAACCTCCAGCGCCTGGACGGGCCGGTGCGCGGCAACGGCAAGATCATGCAGGAACTCGAAGCGTTCTTCCGCGGCGCGGGCTGGAACGTGATCAAGGTCGTCTGGGGCCGGGAATGGGACACCCTGCTCGAGAACGACACCGATGGTGCGCTCGTGAAGCTGATGAACGAAACCGCCGACGGTGACTACCAGACCTACAAGGCCGAATCCGGCGGTTTCGTCCGCGAACACTTCTTCGGCCGCACCCCGCAGACCAAGGACATGGTCGCTGACCTGACCGACGAGCAGATCTGGGGACTCAAACGCGGCGGGCACGACTACCGCAAGGTCTACGCCGCGTACAAAGCAGCGACCGAGTTCAAGGGCAAACCCACCGTGATCCTGGCCAAGACCGTCAAGGGCTACGGCCTGGGCCCGCACTTCGAAGGCCGCAACGCGACCCACCAGATGAAGAAACTGACCATGGAAGACCTCAAAGCCTTCCGTGACCACCTGCGCATCCCGATCAGCGATGACCAACTCGACGCGGACCTCTACCGGCCCCCGTACTACCACCCCGGCATGGACGCCCCGGAAATCCAGTACCTCATGGAACGCCGGAACGCCCTGGGCGGGTTCGTGCCCGAACGCCGCCGCACCCACACCCCCGTCACCCTCCCAGACGCCAAGTCCTACGAGGTCGCCAAACGCGGCTCCGGCAAACAACAAGCCGCGACCACCATGGCCTTCGTCCGGCTGCTCAAGGACCTGATGCGGGACAAGAACTTCGGCCACCGCCTCGTCCCGGTCGTCCCGGACGAATCCCGCACCTTCGGGATGGACGCGTTCTTCCCGACCGCGAAAATCTACAACCCCAAAGGCCAGAACTACCTCTCCGTGGACCGCGACCTCGTCCTGGCCTACAAGGAATCCCCCGCCGGGCAACTCATCCACCCCGGCATCAACGAAGCCGGCGCCGTCGCAGCATTCACCGCCGCCGGCACCTCCTACGCCACCCACGGCGAACCCCTCGTCCCGATCTACGTGTTCTACTCCATGTTCGGCTTCCAACGCACCGGAGATTCCTTCTGGGCAGCAGCGGACCAAATGACCCGCGGCTTCATCATCGGCGCCACCGCAGGACGCACCACCCTCACCGGCGAAGGCCTCCAACACGCCGACGGGCACTCCCCCGTCCTGGCCTCCACCAACCCCGCCGTACGCACCTACGACCCCGCCTACGGCTACGAAATCGGCCACATCATCCGCCACGGCCTCGAAACCATGTACGGCGACACCGAGGACCCGAACGTGATGTTCTACCTCACCGTCTACAACGAACCCATCACCCAACCCGCCGAACCGGAAAACCTCGACACCGAAGGCCTGCTCAAAGGCATCTACCACCTCGCCCCCGCCCCCGACGGCAGCCCCGACCGGCCCACCGCACAAATCCTCGCCTCCGGCGTGTCCGTGCCCTGGGCCCTCGAAGCCGCCCGCATCCTCAACCAGGACTGGGGCGTCGCCGCCGACGTATGGTCCGTGACCTCCTGGAACGAACTACGCCGCGACGGCCTCGAAGCCGACGACCACGC
>NZ_JBFBGW010000043.1:0-2102 GCF_040684895.1 Paenarthrobacter sp. NPDC089322 | reverse complement strand
GAGTAGGACACCGCCGGACAACCATTCAGGTCGAGACCCCCCAACCCACGTTGGGGGGTCTCCCACATTAACCACCAAAACACCCAGCCCCACCACAACTGGGCCGCCCCGCGAAAGGGGCCATCCGTGTTGAAGCCCCACCACAGGGGCCATCCGTGTTTAAAGGGGACGCTACGCTGTAGAAGCGGGGAAGACCCGTCAACTTAAGGGACGGAAACGTGGCCCGCCTGTGCAGGCAGCTTTTACTGCTCACAGTACGGCCGCGGGCTCGCCCCGGACGTCCTTCGTCGGCAGACCCGTTGGTGGAACCGATGCTGACAGAACCGATGCTGTCGGACCCGATGCTGTCGGAACCGTGGCCGCGCTGCGGTTCGTGCGGGAATCGGGGTACCTAAGGCCTTGATGCGTTCGTGAAATCTGTATCGAAGACCGCTCATTTCCGTTGCTTCGAGGGCTATTGTCCCCTGCCGGCAACCGGCCAGCAGTTCGTGTCCCTGGTAGGGGTGGGGCTTTGGATTGGTAGGTGTGTTCGGGAGGTGCTGATTTCCAGGGTGTGCCGGTCTGGGCTGCCGGGTTCGGGTTGGGTGTTCCAGCCGGGGTTTTGTTTGGTGTGGTTGCGGTGTTCGCAGAGTCCGGCAGCGTTGTTGAGTGTGGTTTTGCCGTCTTGTGCCCAGGGGATGATGTGGTCGTGGTGGCGGATGGGTGCGTCGCAGTAGGGGGTGCGGCAGGTGTGGTCGCGGGTTTGGATGAAGCGGCGCATGCCTGGTGGGAAGAAGCGGGCTCGGGAGTCCATGGCGAGGAGTTCGCCGGTTTCCGGGGCGGTGTAGAGGCGGCGGATCCAGATGTTGAACTCTCGGTTGGCCGTGCTGTGTGGTTCGGTCGGGGGCTTGGCCGGGGTTCAGGTCCCGTACCTGTAATTCTCGGGCCCATTCGGCAGGGACGGTGTCGTAGCCTTCCAGGCGTGTTGGTTCGGGTGTCGCCTTGGAGGAGGGTGCAGTCGGTCATGACGAATTGGAGCTCGATGCCGGAGAATCCCGGGCGGCTGCCGATGAGGCGTTCGACGAGGGTGTCGGCCATGACTTTGCCGCGTGAGCGGTCATCGCCTGATGAACGCGCAGAATCCGCAGACTCTTTCAAAGCCTTGTACGCGGCGACGCCTTGGGCGACGGGTAGCAGGGCGGTGAGGATGGTCATGGTGTCGGGGGCGGGTCCGAGGCTGACGTGACGTTCCGGGGCGGCGTGGGCTGTGCGTTGGGTGATGGAACGTGGATCCCGACGGTAGGCGGCGGCTTTGACGGCGGCGATGATGGCGCGGTCTCAGGCGCCGTCGAAGGTGCCGGTGTCCGGGGCGAGTTCTTCATCGACGGCGGTCCGGTCTGTGGCGGAGAGGCAGGCTGTTTCCTTCACCAGGAGGGTTGCCCGCCACTCGTTGAGCCGGCCGGTTTCCAGTGCGGCCATGGTCCGGGGCATCTCGGACACCAAGGCTTTCGCGAGCCCGAGCAGCCGTGAGCCTTTGTTGGGGGAATCGCGCCGGGCGGGGGCTACTTGCGCTGAGACCCCTTGGCCCCGTTCGGCGGCGGGGACCCCGACTGCTGCCTGTTCGCCACGCTGAGCAAGGTCAAAGGCCACTGAGATCTTCGCCTGCAAACTCGAGATCGCAGACTTCATGTCCTCCAGAACACGCAACTGCTCGATCTGTTCGGCCGAGTCCGTTCGAATACGAAACGAGCTCAAAGTGGTCATGAGTGTCTTACCGCAGTCCACGGCCCCGTGGTGTCCCCACTGGAGGCAGAACGGTCAGGGGAACACGCCGGCGCCATGGTGTCCGCCGCTACCTTCCCCCCGTTTCCGTCCATGCCCCAACTCTTCCAGGGGACCGCGAGGGAAAGCAGACCCCTTTTTTCCTATGAGGAAAACCGAAGAGTGCCGTGCACTGACTGGCAGGTTATGGGGCGTGTTCGTGTCGTGTTCGACGGCGGTTTGGTGGGGTTTTGGTGGTGTGGGGGTGGTTTTTGGGGTGCTGTGGGGGTGGATTTGCGTTGGGGTGGTGGGGGGTGTATTGTTTTCTGAGTCGCCGGGAGCGGAACGGAAAGCCGGAAGGT
>NZ_JBFBGW010000042.1:0-2297 GCF_040684895.1 Paenarthrobacter sp. NPDC089322 | reverse complement strand
TGCACCCGGGAGGGTGTGGGAGAGTAGGACACCGCCGGACAACCATTCAGGTCGAGACCCCCCAACCCACGTTGGGGGGTCTCCCACATTAACCACCAAAACACCCAGCCCCACCAAAAGGGGCCAACGGTGTTTAAGGGCACGGCACCTCAGTATCAAGGCACCTCAACACGAACGCCGCCGGCTACATCACCGGGCCTTAGCGCGGGAAGCCAAGGCATGTTAGCGTCTTGGTGATCGTGATCAGTTACCAGGAGGTGAGACCCATGAATGCAGTATCCGCATCGGGTGCTCCCTCGCAGTCCACGATCCCGCGACTGATTCGGTCGCCGCGACGCCACTAGTCGCCAGCGGGAGCGCCACATTTGGCAATTCGCGAAAGGCGCGTCCCATGAACACAACATCTTCTTCAATTCCGTACCTCCCGGCGACGTCTAAAGCGGCGGTGGAATCCGATCGGCAGCAGCTGCAGCCCGATGCCGCAAGGCGCATGCCCGCCGACGGCGGCCTGGCTCTTGTCCTCGGTGGTGGTGGATCCACAGGCAACGCGTGGCTGATCGGCGTCATCGCCGGAATGCTCGACGCCGGCGTGGATGCGACGAAGGCCGATCTGATCATCGGCACTTCGGCAGGATCAACCGCCGCCGCCCAGCTAACAAGTGCGGCGCCAGCGGAGCTTTTTGCCGCCGCACTTGCTCCCGTAGCTGGCGCCCTTCCTCAGCAGAGCCGTACCAATGGACGGGTCCTGGCGGGGTCTGTCGCTGCCTCCATGGACAGATCGGCCGCCATCATTGCTGCCTCCGTGGATGTATCCGATATGCGCCGAAGGATGGGCGCTGCGCTGATGTCGGACGGAGCTTCACGCAGTTCAGCGTGGCGCTCTACTGTCGCCGCGCGGCTCCCCAGCCAGGCCTGGCCGCAACAGCGGGTGCTGATTACCGCCGTCGATGCCCGAACCGGTGACCCGGTGGTGTTCGACCGCCACAGCGGGATCGACCTGGTTGATGCCGTGGCGGCCAGCTGCTCCAGTGGCTTCGCCTACAGCATTGGCGACCACCGTTACATCGACGGCGGCTACCGGACAAATGCTGAAAATGCCGACCTCGCCGCGGGGTGTGTTCGGGTGCTGGTCTTGTCTCCCTTCGGTGGCAGAACGCGGACTCCGTCGGAGTGGGGCTTGCACCTGGAGACACAGGTGGGCGAGCTACGTGCACAAGGTAGCAGGGTGGAGTTGATCTTCCCGGACAGCGACGCCGAGCATTTGTTCGGTGCCAACGCCATGGACGTGTCGCTGCGTCCGGCTGCGGCGCAAGCAGGCTACGCCCAGGGGAAGGCCCGCGCAGAGCAGCTCGTCGGTTTCTGGCGATGATGATTCAACGCTAAGAGCCCCTGAACCGGTGAAGGGCCCCCCCGTGACGTGGCGGCCCTTCATGCTTTTCAGGCTTTGGCTGGGAATGCGACGTTAGGTGGTCGGTGCCTTCGCGGCTTTGGCAGCGGCTTTGGCCGCTTGCTTGCTGGCCCGCACCTTCGCCAAGGATTCGGAGTCCACGATGTCCGCGACAGACAGGTACGAACCGGACTCACCGTAGTGTCCTGCAGCCTCGCGCCAGCCCTCCGCCCGCAAATTGCATTGCTTACCGAGGAGGGCCAGGAAAATCTTTGCCTTCTGTTCGCCGAAGCCGGGCAAAGACATGAGGCGACGAAGTACCTCGGGACCATCGGGATTGCCTTTCGTCCAGATAGCGGCCGCATCTCCGTCCCAGTCGCGGTGAACCGTTTCCGCGAGAGCCTGGACACGCCCGGCCATGGAGCCGGGGAACCGATGGACGGCCGGCCGCTCCTTGAAGACCTCCACAAAGCCTGCGGGATCATAGTCGGCGATCGTGCCAGGATCCAGCGACCCGAGGCGTGTACGTATCTTTTCGGGACCGGCAAACGCCGACTCCATGGTGACTTGTTGATCGAGCAACATACCGGTCAATAACGCGAAAGCGTCGTCGCTGAGTAGTTTGTCCGCGGCGGCATCCCCTGTGATGTGCAGTTCCATGCGTTCCATCCTCCCACCACCTTGCACTTGCGTCATTGGCGGCCCGGGGCCCGTTCCTGCTTCCGGGCGTCGCCCGGATGGGTCGCGTTTGTGGTGTGTTCGACGGCGGTTTGGTGGGGTTTTGGTGGTGTGGTGGGTGGTGTTTTGGGTGGGGTTGGGGGTGGATTTGCGTTGGGGTGGTGGGGGGTGTATTGTTTTCTGAGTCGCCGGGAGCGGAACGGAAAGCCGGAAGGTGTGTATGTTTCGGGTG
>NZ_JBFBGW010000041.1:0-3207 GCF_040684895.1 Paenarthrobacter sp. NPDC089322 | reverse complement strand
CTGTAAGTCTTTACACGGTTGCTCTGCGAGTAGCTGACAGTCTGGTGCTGTGGCCCGACTTGGACGTGACTCACCCATGGGTTTGCCTCCGCACCTACCTTGCGGAGTGCGCTTTCTTGGATATGTCCGCCCTCGTGTGGGTCCAGCATCGGTACTGTCTACGACGCTGGCCTGATTAGAAGCATGCCCACTCAGCTTCCGGGTGTGGCCCATTACAGACCTGCCACGTTGTGACCCACCGACGGCTTTCATTTCCCGAAACTCAAGGAGGAAAAGATGATCGTGGCAGACCATTTCGGCTTCGTCGTGGGCGTGGATACGCACGCTAAAACCCACACGCTCGCCATCATCAACGCCCGGACCGGCGGAGAACTAGCTATCGAAACGTTTCCAGCCACTACCGCTGGAGGAAACAGAGCCTTGGCTTGGATTCTGCGTCGAACCGGAGCCCCTGAGGAGACAGTTCTGCTCTCTATGGAGGGAACAGGATCCTACGGAGCCAAACTCAGGCAACAGGCCTCCGACGCCGGCTATCGGGTCACCGAAGCGCCTGTCCCGAATCAAAAGCTCGGCCGATACCAGGGAAAGTCGGATTCGATGGATGCCGCCCGTGCGGCACGAGCAGTTCTCAGCATTCCGTTAGATCACCTGCCGGAACCACGCTCGGGGCAAAACCACATGGCATTGAGAATCCTTTCGAATGCGCGTCGGAACATGGCACGAGAACGAACAGCGGCGATAAATGCTCTCACCGCCCTTCTGCGCGTCGTGGACCTCGGCATGGACGCGCGCAAAGCCCTGACCACGAGCCAGATTCAGACCATCGCGGCATGGCGGGAACGAGAAGAAGAATTCGGGGTTCAAACGTGCCGACGCGAGGCCGTCAGACTCGCGCGGCAGGTACTGACTCTGCAGGAACAAATGATAAGGAATCACGCCGAGCTGGAGGCACTCGTTCTGCAGGTGCATCCGGCTCTTCTGCAGGTCTACGGTATCGGCCCGGCGCTGGCAGCAATCATTCTTACCGCATGGTCCCATTCGGGCAGAGTGCGGTCCGAAGCAGCTTTTGCAGCTCTCGCGGGAACCTGTCCCGTCCCCGCTTCATCGGGTGGCACATCCAGGTTCAGACTGAATCGCGGCGGCGACCGCCAACTCAACAAGGCGATCTACACCATCGCCCTCATCAGAATGAACCGCGACCCAGGCACCCGAGAGTACGTTGCCAAACGAACAAGCCAGGGCCGCACCAAGAAAGAGATCATCCGGAGTCTCAAGCGCTACATCACCCGGCAGATATACCGAACACTCGCCCAAGCCAGCATTCCGGCGGCACTCGCAGCCCAGCCGTCAGCCGTTTGAGGCCACGATCTTCCGCAGCCTTGGTTAGAGCTACACGACCGAAGTTCGATCAATCTCCCAGTAACGAAGACCGACTTCTTCAAAGCGTGACTCCAACGCTTCAAGACCGTGGGCGACTTTGAGATTTCGTTCGGCTTCCGTGATTGGGAGCAGCCAAAGGAACTCCACGTGGCGGTCACCGACGTGAGCGATTTCCAAGTCGGGTCCGAACGGGTAGGGCAGCGACACCAAAAAGTGATCACACGTCGAGCCCTCCATCCATGGATCTCCCAATGGGACGGTATGCCCGAGGCCCAGTTTGCCACCGCGGTGGTAGAAGACAGTCATCGCGAGCAATTCGACGGCTCGCGGGTCATCGACGGCAGTGCAGAGTATGAATTCGGTCCCAAAGTTCTCTGCTTCTGTTGCGGCCCAACCGCCAACAGAAATATAGGTCCAGAGCCCTTGGGGGTTTGACGGGGCCACCCGCAAGACTCGGAAGTGTGGGTTCTGCTCCAGGATGGGACCTGAAGGCCATGTAACGGCTTGAATCTCGCGTTCATCGAAGAATTTCCGAATATGCTTCTCGAGCACGCCGCAGACATCGTCACAAGCTGGGAAATTGGTCATCCGTTACACGCAAACCCAGCAGTAGAGACGATTTCGCGACTCCGATGCCCGTCGGGCAAGTCCTGACAGGTCCTTCAGAAAGTCCGCGAGAACTCGGGGATCGGCGGCGTCCCAAAACTCTTCCGTCTCCGACCAGGGGCCCGCTACTTGCTCGAGGAAGTCATTGCTTGCGTTGGCCAGTGCAGCACTGAGGGAGTCCGTCAGTGTCAGCACCAGCCGCTCACCCCCGTCCCGAATTGCGACCGCGTGTCCGCTTCGAGCGTCGTCAACGATGTCGTCGTATGCGCGGCCCGTCAACAGTTCTTCCAACGTCCCCAGTTGCACGACGGGATCGATATCAGTCACGGAGACGACGTCGTAACGGAATTGCTCAGGTGCAGCGTCGATAGCAGGCGCGGCCGGTCGGCGTTTCAGGCCGAAAATCCCCCGTTTCGGTTCCGCCTTCGGAACGATCACCTCATCCGCCCCAGGGCCGCCCGGCCGATCAATAACGGCGGCGGCTTCTTCATCGGATGCCGCGGAGAAATAGTCAAAAAACACACCCATGGAGGACATTCTCCACGCTCAGTTAATGACTTCGTTAAACGACGCCTCGTGGACTGTCACAACAACCCATCAGCGCGGGAATTGTTGCCGTAGCCTCCACGCCATCGAAGTCGCTCCCTTGACGAACGTAGAAGCATCCTAGACGGGGCAAAGTAGCTCCGTGCGGCTGTGAATAAGTGCCTTGAAGAGCCCGTTTGGTCTCGCCACGGGGTGGGTGAAGTCATAGCTCCATCGCGATTTAGGGATCATGCTGCCGATCGTTAATGTGTTCGGGCCCGGCATACCCGCTCTGCTGCAGCTCAGCGGGATCGGAAACGATTTCGGTTGCGGACTCTGGCATCCGCCGGCGGGGGGAGAAATCGACTTTCCAGCTATCGAGTTCGAAGATCTCGTTTTCTTTGTCGAGGTTGATCGCAACTAGGACAGGAAAACCGTCCTCATCGTTGAACCAACCTTCCGAAAGGGTACGTCCGTAACTCCGGTCCGGCTTTGTGCTTTCGAATTGAAGACTGCCCATTCCGCCGTCGTCCATGTCATTAACCCGCAAGGCGTCTACGTCGAGCGCCCTCCACTTTGGCTCGCCCACACGATCAAGCAGAGTTCTCATAATGAGGACTTCGCCAGGAAGAAGCGATCTGAAGGCCATCTCAAGATTCTACGTCCGCCACTTGACGAATATAGAAGCATCCAAGA
>NZ_JBFBGW010000040.1:3812-5637 GCF_040684895.1 Paenarthrobacter sp. NPDC089322 | reverse complement strand
TTTTTGCCGGGCCGTTGCGCACCCCCGTGTGTGGTGGTCTGGTTTTCAGCTGGTTTCAGATTTGCAGCTGCTTTTGCCGTGATTTCCGGTGGGGGTGGTTGTGTTTCGTTTTTTGTTTTTGAACGGAGAGTTTGATCCTGGCTCAGGATGAACGCTGGCGGCGTGCTTAACACATGCAAGTCGAACGATGATCCTCAGCTTGCTGGGGGGATTAGTGGCGAACGGGTGAGTAACACGTGAGTAACCTGCCCTTGACTCTGGGATAAGCCTGGGAAACTGGGTCTAATACCGGATATGACCATCTGGCGCATGTCATGGTGGTGGAAAGCTTTTGTGGTTTTGGATGGACTCGCGGCCTATCAGCTTGTTGGTGGGGTAATGGCCTACCAAGGCGACGACGGGTAGCCGGCCTGAGAGGGTGACCGGCCACACTGGGACTGAGACACGGCCCAGACTCCTACGGGAGGCAGCAGTGGGGAATATTGCACAATGGGCGAAAGCCTGATGCAGCGACGCCGCGTGAGGGATGACGGCCTTCGGGTTGTAAACCTCTTTCAGTAGGGAAGAAGCCTTTCGGGGTGACGGTACCTGCAGAAGAAGCGCCGGCTAACTACGTGCCAGCAGCCGCGGTAATACGTAGGGCGCAAGCGTTATCCGGAATTATTGGGCGTAAAGAGCTCGTAGGCGGTTTGTCGCGTCTGCTGTGAAAGACCGGGGCTCAACTCCGGTTCTGCAGTGGGTACGGGCAGACTAGAGTGCAGTAGGGGAGACTGGAATTCCTGGTGTAGCGGTGAAATGCGCAGATATCAGGAGGAACACCGATGGCGAAGGCAGGTCTCTGGGCTGTAACTGACGCTGAGGAGCGAAAGCATGGGGAGCGAACAGGATTAGATACCCTGGTAGTCCATGCCGTAAACGTTGGGCACTAGGTGTGGGGGACATTCCACGTTTTCCGCGCCGTAGCTAACGCATTAAGTGCCCCGCCTGGGGAGTACGGCCGCAAGGCTAAAACTCAAAGGAATTGACGGGGGCCCGCACAAGCGGCGGAGCATGCGGATTAATTCGATGCAACGCGAAGAACCTTACCAAGGCTTGACATGAACCGGTAATGCCTGGAAACAGGTGCCCCGCTTGCGGTCGGTTTACAGGTGGTGCATGGTTGTCGTCAGCTCGTGTCGTGAGATGTTGGGTTAAGTCCCGCAACGAGCGCAACCCTCGTTCTATGTTGCCAGCGGTTCGGCCGGGGACTCATAGGAGACTGCCGGGGTCAACTCGGAGGAAGGTGGGGACGACGTCAAATCATCATGCCCCTTATGTCTTGGGCTTCACGCATGCTACAATGGCCGGTACAAAGGGTTGCGATACTGTGAGGTGGAGCTAATCCCAAAAAGCCGGTCTCAGTTCGGATTGGGGTCTGCAACTCGACCCCATGAAGTCGGAGTCGCTAGTAATCGCAGATCAGCAACGCTGCGGTGAATACGTTCCCGGGCCTTGTACACACCGCCCGTCAAGTCACGAAAGTTGGTAACACCCGAAGCCGGTGGCCTAACCCTTGTGGGGGGAGCCGTCGAAGGTGGGACCGGCGATTGGGACTAAGTCGTAACAAGGTAGCCGTACCGGAAGGTGCGGCTGGATCACCTCCTTTCTAAGGAGCTGCTGACAATTGGCTGTTGCCCTGCATGGGGTGGTGGTGGTTGTTTAGTGTTGCCCGTTGCGCAGGCGTTTGTTCTGCGGCGGGTGCTCATGGGTGGAATATCAACGAATCATTTTGGTGGCATGGCTTTTGCTGGTTGTGTCCTGGTGCTAGTACGGCGGCTCCTTCCTT
>NZ_JBFBGW010000040.1:1802-3717 GCF_040684895.1 Paenarthrobacter sp. NPDC089322 | reverse complement strand
TGGGGGGGGGTTGTTGGGAACGTGCCGGGGTGTGGTTGGTGGGGGTTGTGTTTGGCGCACTGTTGGGTCCTGAGGCAACAGGATCCCTTATTGGCAGCAATGCTGGGGGCACTTCTGGTGTTTCTTTGGTTGTTCCTGCTTCCGTGTCTGCTGCGCGTGTTTGTGTGGTGGGTGTGGTTGACGGGGTTGTTGTTTGAGAACTACATAGTGGACGCGAGCATCTGGACGCATGCACCCGTGGTGGTGTGTGTGTTCGAGCAATTTCTTTGATATTGAACCTGGCCCTTGTGGCCGTGGTTCTCTCGAAAGTGATTGAGTGCATCGTGCCGGGCGGCCCCTTTTTGTGGGGGTTGTTTGGTTTGTGTGTGGTCAAGTTTTTAAGGGCACACGGTGGATGCCTTGGCATTAGGAGCCGAAGAAGGACGTAGGAATCTGCGATAAGCCTGGGGGAGTTGATAACCGAGCGGTGATCCCAGGATGTCCGAATGGGGAAACCCCGCACAACGCCTTTCGGGGTGATTGTGTGACCCGCATCTGAACACATAGGGTGCGTGGGGGGAACGCGGGGAAGTGAAACATCTCAGTACCCGCAGGAAGAGAAAACAAGAGTGATTCCGTTAGTAGTGGCGAGCGAACGCGGATCAGGCTAAACCGTTTCCATGTGTGATAGCCGGCGGGCGTTGCGTGGGCGGGGTTGTGGGACTTTGCGTGTTGGTTCTGCCGGACCAACGGGGTGTGGAGTGCAGGCATAGGTGAACGGTCTTGAAAGGCCGGCCAGAGAGGGTGTGAGCCCCGTAACTGTAATGTTGTGCACCGCCTGGAGAGTATCCCAAGTAGCACGGGGCCCGAGAAATCCCGTGTGAATCTGTCAGGACCACCTGATAAGCCTAAATACTTCCTAATGACCGATAGCGGACCAGTACCGTGAGGGAAAGGTGAAAAGTACCCCGGGAGGGGAGTGAAACAGTACCTGAAACCGTGTGCTTACAATCCGTCAGAGCAGGCTTGGTTCCTGTGATGGCGTGCCTTTTGAAGAATGAGCCTGCGAGTTAGTGTTACGTCGCGAGGTTAACCCGTGTGGGGTAGCCGTAGCGAAAGCGAGTCTGAACAGGGCGTTTGAGTGGCGTGATCTAGACCCGAAGCGGAGTGATCTACCCATGGCCAGGTTGAAGCGACGGTAAGACGTCGTGGAGGACCGAACCCACTTCAGTTGAAAATGGAGGGGATGAGCTGTGGGTAGGGGTGAAAGGCCAATCAAACTCCGTGATAGCTGGTTCTCCCCGAAATGCATTTAGGTGCAGCGTTGCGTGTTTCTTGCCGGAGGTAGAGCTACTGGATGGCCGATGGGCCCTACAAGGTTACTGACGTCAGCCAAACTCCGAATGCCGGTAAGTGAGAGCGCAGCAGTGAGACTGTGGGGGATAAGCTTCATAGTCGAGAGGGAAACAGCCCAGACCACCAACTAAGGCCCCTAAGCGTGTGCTAAGTGGGAAAGGATGTGGAGTTGCTTAGACAACCAGGAGGTTGGCTTAGAAGCAGCCATCCTTGAAAGAGTGCGTAATAGCTCACTGGTCAAGTGATTCCGCGCCGACAATGTAGCGGGGCTCAAGTACACCGCCGAAGTTGTGGCATTCACATGGTTCCAAGCCTTCGTGGTTCAGGAGTGTGGATGGGTAGGGGAGCGTCGTGTGGGCGGTGAAGTCGCGGTGGAAACCAGCGGTGGAGCCTACACGAGTGAGAATGCAGGCATGAGTAGCGAAAGACGGGTGAGAAACCCGTCCGCCGAATGATCAAGGGTTCCAGGGTCAAGCTAATCTGCCCTGGGTAAGTCGGGACCTAAGGCGAGGCCGACAGGCGTAGTCGATGGACAACGGGTTGATATTCCCGTACCGGCGAAAAACCGCCAATACCGAGC
>NZ_JBFBGW010000040.1:0-1708 GCF_040684895.1 Paenarthrobacter sp. NPDC089322 | reverse complement strand
TCTGCCCTGGGTAAGTCGGGACCTAAGGCGAGGCCGACAGGCGTAGTCGATGGACAACGGGTTGATATTCCCGTACCGGCGAAAAACCGCCAATACCGAGCGGGGGATACTAACCACCCCTCACCTGACCGGAGCATCACTTGTGGTGTGATGGTTGTGGTGGTGGCTGGGACCTGATCCCGGGAGGTAAGCGTATTAACAGGTGTGACGCAGGAAGGTAGCCGGGCCGGGCGATGGTTGCCCCGGTCCAAGGATGTAGGGTCAGGGATAGGCAAATCCGTTCCTGTGTGTTGAATCACGTTCCTGAGATCTGATGGGACTCCCATTTTGGGGGGATCCGGTGATCCTATGCTGCCTAGAAAAGCATCGGCGCGAGGTTTTAGCTGCCCGTACCCCAAACCGACACAGGTGATCAGGTAGAGAATACCAAGGCGATCGAGAGAATTATGGTTAAGGAACTCGGCAAAATGCCCCCGTAACTTCGGGAGAAGGGGGGCCTGCCCCGTGATACAGACTTGCTCTGTGGAGCGGGTGTGGGCCGCAGAGACCAGGGGGAAGCGACTGTTTACTAAAAACACAGGTCCGTGCGAAGTCGCAAGACGATGTATACGGACTGACTCCTGCCCGGTGCTGGAAGGTTAAGAGGACCGGTTAGCCCCTTGCGGGCGAAGCTGAGAATTTAAGCCCCAGTAAACGGCGGTGGTAACTATAACCATCCTAAGGTAGCGAAATTCCTTGTCGGGTAAGTTCCGACCTGCACGAATGGAGTAACGACTTCCCCGCTGTCTCAACCATAAACTCGGCGAAATTGCAGTACGAGTAAAGATGCTCGTTACGCGCAGCAGGACGGAAAGACCCCGAGACCTTTACTATAGTTTGGTATTGGTGTTCGGAGTGGCTTGTGTAGGATAGGTGGGAGACGTTGAAGCCCGGACGCCAGTTCGGGTGGAGTCATCGTTGAAATACCACTCTGGTCACTTTGGACATCTAACTTCGGCCCGTGATCCGGGTCAGGGACAGTGCCTGATGGGTAGTTTAACTGGGGCGGTTGCCTCCTAAAAAGTAACGGAGGCGCCCAAAGGTTCCCTCAGCCTGGTTGGCAATCAGGTGTCGAGTGTAAGTGCACAAGGGAGCTTGACTGTGAGAGAGACATCTCAAGCAGGGACGAAAGTCGGGACTAGTGATCCGGCGGTACATTGTGGAATGGCCGTCGCTCAACGGATAAAAGGTACCTCGGGGATAACAGGCTGATCTTGCCCAAGAGTCCATATCGACGGCATGGTTTGGCACCTCGATGTCGGCTCGTCGCATCCTGGGGCTGGAGTAGGTCCCAAGGGTTGGGCTGTTCGCCCATTAAAGCGGTACGCGAGCTGGGTTTAGAACGTCGTGAGACAGTTCGGTCCCTATCCGCTGCGCGCGCAGGAAATTTGAGAAGGGCTGTCCTTAGTACGAGAGGACCGGGACGGACGAACCTCTGGTGTGTCAGTTGTACTGCCAAGTGCACCGCTGATTAGCTACGTTCGGATGGGATAACCGCTGAAAGCATCTAAGCGGGAAGCTCGCTTCAAGATGAGATTTCCCTACACATCATGTGTGAGAGGCCCCCAGCCAGACCACTGGGTTGATAGGCCGGACGTGGAAGCGAGGACCAAAGACTCGTGAAGCTGACCGGTACTAATAGGCCAACAACTTACACCACACAACACAC
>NZ_JBFBGW010000039.1:0-5881 GCF_040684895.1 Paenarthrobacter sp. NPDC089322 | reverse complement strand
GGGGTGCCGCGGAAGATCGTGATGTAGACCCCGGCGGTCGCGGCGAGGGGCTTGATGGTCGAGGCCCGCATCACGGCCAGGCCCAGGCCCAGCAGGGTGCCCAACGCCATCGAGGCGATCGTGAGGAAGATGGTCAGCATCAACCCGCGCAGGATCGATTCATGCGTGAAGTACTTCGCGACCACGTCCCACTTGAAGTTCGGGTTCGTGGAGACCGAGAACAACACACCCGCGGCCAGCAGCACGAACGCCACCCATGCCCCGTACTCAAACACACTCCGCCGCCTCAACCGCGGCTTCAACGCCGAATCCAACCCGCCATTTGCGGTCTTTGTTTCAACGGGACTCTGCTGCATTTCCGGCGATTTCACGTGAGCCTCGCAGTCGTCATGGCAGCGGCGCTACAAGCCCTCAGCTGAGCCAAGGCAGGAAGCCCGGCAGCCACCGTCGAACCGATATTTATGCTCTTCATGATGCATTCCTTTGAATGGGGTTCAGCTGGATAAATCCGCTGGGGGGGTGTCACCCTGCTGCTTGGAAGCTCGTCCTGCGGGTATGTTGAGGGTCGCTTGAGCGGGCACATGAGACCACGGTGATCCGGATCTCGTTCGTATTCACCAAGCAATACAACTCCATTACGGCATGATTGTCAACAATTGAACATAAGGTTTCTTGAACCAAAACCGACAAGGGTGCGAATCGGGGGTCTTCGTGGATTCTTGAACGGTCACGCGGGCCAAAGCCAGGCGCGCTCTGCACCTTCGGTGCCAAAAAACAGCTCATACTCATCGTCGATATGGAAGAGCCTGCGGTCTCCGATGTCGTCAACTACCCAGATAGTCCTTCCGTCGGCAGTACGATCATCGACCACGCCCGCATGGTAGTGGAAACCCTGCAGGGCGAGGACAACCTCGTCTCCGCGCTCCAGTGAACTCCACAAGGAGAGGCGACTACTTTTCGCGCTGCTTTCGACGGCAGTTGTATTTTTCATCTGTTCTTCCGATTCGCCAACGGGGTCGGTTCTGTTGGGTTTGTCCGCCAGCGATCATGGCGGCGGTGCCCGGTAGATAAAGCTCCTCGATTTTATCGTCAATTGTTGACAATTACTAGAGGTGATCACCTACGAAAGAAGGGCCCGGTTCAAGCGAACCGGGCCCTTCTTGCTTTTCACCTGCTAGGCGATGATCCCCGTGACTTCAGGCTCGGAAGTGAGGTCTTCGACCGCTTTGCTCATGTGGCGCTTGATGGCCTTTTGAAGTTCCTCGCGGTCGCCGGCCTCAAGTAAATCCAGGATGCCTTGGTGTTCTTCAACCAGTGCGTCGATGCGTGGATACTTCACTTCGAGGCTGAGGATGCACATGCGGGTTTCGGCGGCGAGTGTCTCGTAGATCCGGATCAGGCGCGTATTTCCGGTGCCGGAAACGAAGGCCGTGTGGAACTGCATGTCGAGTCGGGCGATGGCCTGCCAGTCCGAAGCGGCAACCTGCTTGGCCATGTCCTTGATGATGCCCTTGAGCTCCCGCACGGTATCCGCAACCTGCTCGGGACCTGAATCGAGGAGCGTGTTGGCGGCAGCGAGTTCCACGGCCTCACGCACGGCGTAGATCTCCTTGACGTCAGCCGTGGTCAGTTCGAGGACAAAGACCCCGCGATTCCGCTTGCTCACCAGGATGCCCTCCTGGCAAAGCCGCTGCAGCGCCTCCCGGAGGGGGCCTCGGGACGTGTTGAGCTGGCTCGCCAAAGCAGACTCGTTGACCTGCTGGCCCGGGCTGAAGCCACCCTGAACGATCATTTCCCGCAACTGATCAGCTATCAGTTGCGCTGTAGGACGACCCTCCAGTACGAACATTGCCTCCGGTGCCGCCATTGACATCCCCTCATTCCATGCTTCGGCAAATTTGAATCTATTAGATCGCTATTGCTGTGTACTTGTACTCCAGGAACTCGTCGATTCCCACTTTTCCGCCCTCGCGTCCCAGCCCCGACTGCTTGACCCCTCCGAAAGGAGCAGCGGGATTGGACACGATGCCGGTGTTGAGGCCGACCATTCCAACCTCCAACTCCGCGGAGAACCGCGTGGCTTTATCCATGCTCTCCGTGAACACGTAGCCGACGAGGCCCCATTCGGTGTCATTGGCCAACCGGATCACTTCGTCTTCGCTGTCAAAGGCGGCGATGGCTGCTACCGGGCCGAAAATCTCAGTCGACATCAACTCGGAATCCAACGACACATCCGTCAGTACGGTGGGCCGGTAGAAGTAGCCCGGTCCTTCGGGACGACTCCCGCCCGTGAGTACGCGCGCACCCTTGGAAACAGCATCCGCAACAAGGCTCTCGACTTTGTCGAGACCCTTTTGTTCGATGAGGGGTCCGACGTCGGTGCCTGCCTCAGCGCCGTTGCCTACCTGCAATTCTGACATCTTTTTGGAGAACTTCTCGCCAAACTCCTCCACCACCGAGCGGTGGACGAAGAACCGGTTAGCCGCCGTGCAGGCTTCACCCATGTTCCGCATCTTCGCCTTCATGGCGCCATCGACGGCCTTTTCGATGTCCGCGTCGGCCAGGACGATGAACGGGGCGTTGCCGCCGAGTTCCATCGAGGACCGCATGACGTTGTCTGCCGCCTGACGCAGCAGGATCTTGCCGACTTCGGTCGAGCCGGTGAAGCTGATCTTCCGGGCGATGCCGCTATCCGTCCAGGTCCTGACCACATTGGCTGCTGCCGAAGTAGTCACAACGTTGAGGACGCCGTCGGGTAGGCCTGCTTCCCTGAAGATCTGGACCAACGCGAGGGAGGTCAGGGGTGTCAGTTCGGCAGGTTTGAACACCATGGTGCAACCCGCGGCGACAGCCGGGGCAATTTTGCGGGCCCCCATGGCGAGCGGGAAGTTCCAGGGGGTGACCAGCACCGAAGGACCAACCGGTTCCTTCGTGACAAGAATGCGCGTATTTCCGTCGACCGAGAGCGCGCTGTCGCCACCAATCCTGACCGCTTCCTCGGAGAACCAACGGAGCATCTCGGCACCGTACGCCACCTCACCCCTGGCTTCGCCGAGGGGCTTGCCCATTTCCGCTGTCATGATCGCAGCGAGCCGGTCCGTGTTGGCGATGACCAACTCGAAGGCGCGCCGGAGGATGTCCGCGCGTTCACGCGGGGTGGACTTGCCCCATGCCGCCTGTGCCCTGCCGGCGGCCTCAATGGCCTTCGCCGCGTCTTCAGGTCCGCCGTCGGCTACATGGGCAATGACTTCGTTGGTGGCGGGGTTTTCAACTGGGAACGTAGCGCCGTTCGCAGCCTTTTGCCAGACACCATCAATGAAGAGGTCCGTGAGGAGGGTGGTGGGATCCAAGGAGGAAGTCATGTCGCTCTTTCAGTGGTCAAGGGGGTCAGAAGGTGGCTGTTTTAAGGGCCTGGGTGAACCGGGTCAGCCCGGCCTGGATTTCGTCGCTTGTGACGTTCAGCGCGGGGATGAGGCGGATGACGTTGCCGTGGGGGCCGCAAGTCAGGAGGAGTAGTTCTTCCTTGATCGCGGCCTGCTGGACGGCCAGGGCGAGTTCCGCATCCGGGGTGTTTTCCGCCGTCGTGAACTCGACGCCCTGCATGAGGCCGCGTCCACGGACGTTGCCGATCCCGGCGAACTGGTCCTGCAGCGCGTCAAGCCCTGCCCGCAGTTCGTTCCCGCGCAGGAGTGCATTTTCCACGAGGTTCTCCCGCTTGATGACGCCCAAGGTGGCAACACCGGCCGCGGCGGCGACGGCGTTACCGCCATATGTTCCTCCTTGGGAGCCGGGCCACGCCTTGCCCATCAGCTCCGCCGATGCGGCGATCGCGGAAATCGGGAAGCCGCTGGCCAGGCCCTTTGCCGTGATCACAACGTCCGGGCGGATGCCGGCCCAGTCATGGCCCCAGAACTTGCCCGTGCGGCCGACGCCGGCCTGGACTTCGTCCAGGATCAGCACGATGCCGTGCTTGTCGGCGCGTTCCCGCAGCCCCTGGAGGAACGCCACGGGGGTGGGGATGTAGCCGCCATCGCCCAGCACAGGCTCGATGATGAACCCTGCAGTGTCAGCCGGGTTGCTGACGGTCACCAGGATCTGGTCAAGTTCCTTCAGGGCGAACTCGACGGCGGTGGCCTCGTCCCAACCGTAGCGGTACCAGTGCGGGAACGGAGCTATGTGAACGCCGCTCATCAGCGGCGAGAAACCCGAGCGGAACTTTGTTCCTGCCGTGGTCAGGGAAGCCGCGGCAACGGTTCGCCCGTGGAAGCCGCCTTGGAAGGAAATGATGTTCGGCCGTCCAGTGGCCATACGGGCCAACCGGATGGAAGCCTCTACGGCTTCGGAGCCGGAGGTCGCGTAGAAGACACTGTCCAAGCCCTGGGGAAGGACGCCGCCGAGGAGCTCGGTGAGTTCCAGCAGGGGCTTGTGCATCACGGTCGTGTACTGGGCATGGACAATCTTGCCCACCTGCTCGCGGGCTGCGGCAACGACGTCCGGGTGGCAGTGACCGGTACTGGTCACGCCGATGCCGGTGGTGAAGTCAAGATACTTCTTGCCGTCGGTAGCGTGGATCCAACTGCCGGACGCGTAGTCGACGACCACGGGGGTCGCCTGCTTCAGGATGGGGCTCAGTGTTGCCATGGCTTCATACTTTCTTGTGAACTGTAGATTGTCAACAATACGCGAATAAGGGTGGGGCGTCCAGTTGCGGACGCTTGGTCAGCTGACCTTGAACCGCTGTGGTCGCACGAAATCCAAGCGGTCAAACGTGCGCTTCCCGAGTGCTTCGTGTGCCGCGATTTCGCCGAATCCGGTGGCGTTCTTGAAGCCGGCTCCGGAGAAGCCAGTGGCCGTGTAGATCCTGCTTGCTTCGCTGACGAAGCCCAAAAGTGGCTGGGAATCATTAGTGAAGAGGTCCGGGAAAGCGTCATTGCGGACGATAGTGGGGTACAGGCCGGGGAAGAACTCGGCTACGGTCTCGACTGTTTCCACGGTCTCGGCCTCGGTGAGCTCCCTGGGTACTGCGTCCGGGGTGGGGGTAGGTTTGCCGCGGCCATCCAGGGTTGCCTTGACGGTCGCACCGTCGACGGCGGGTGCCCCGTACATGGAGCGGTCGTCGTAGATTCTGATAAAGATGGGGAATTTGTCCGGGGTGTACTGCGCGGCGTCTTTGGCGACAAACCAGGTCAGGAACACGCGTTTTGTTTGGACTTTGGACTTGAGATAGTCCGGCATGAGCCGCTGGGACCAGCCGCCGGAGGCGATGATGACGTTCTCGAAGGTCCAGGACTTTTGTCCGGAGGTGATGAGGACGCCGTCGGTGGTTTCGGTGATGTCGGTGATGGGGGTGTTGTTGTGGACGGTAGCGCCGTTGTTTTGTGCTGCCATGATAGCGGCGGTGACTGCCCTGTCGGTGCGCAGGGCGCCGGCGTTGGGGTCGTAGACGGCGCCGTCGTCGGGGCGGAGGTTGTGCTGGGGGTAGCGTTTAGCCAACTCCTCGTGGCTGAGGATCTCGTGCTCGGCGCCGGTGGCTCGGGTGGTTTCCATGACAGCACTTAGGTAGGAGCCGTTGGTGGTGCCGATGGAGAGGCCGCCGCAGCGGGTGAGGATGTCCTGCCCGGTTTCGGCTTCGAGTTCGGTCCAGAGGTCGCGGGAACGTTGGAGGATGGGGTAGTAGTCGGGGTTGCCGCGGTAGACCATCCGGAACAGGCGGGTGTCCCCGCCCACGGCGCTGCGGCCGTGGGCGGGGGTGTGTGCTTCAAAACCGACGACGGAGTCGGTGAGGAGGGATGCCTGCCAGAGGGCCATGGAGCCGATGCTGCCCAGGCCGATGACAGCGAGTTTTCCATCCATGGTTTAGAGCACCTGCTTCAGGAAGGCT
>NZ_JBFBGW010000038.1:0-8360 GCF_040684895.1 Paenarthrobacter sp. NPDC089322 | reverse complement strand
TACGGTGGCAACATCATTTTCCAGGGCCGCGTGGTGGAGCGCTGTGCGGTTCATTCTGTCCATACGTGCAGTCTGCCATCCGGGAACCAGCGGCGGAGAGCGACGCCCTTCGAAATAGCTGTCCGGTGAGGGATCCCCTGCCGGACGTCTCCATGCCCCTCAGTAGTATCTGTGGAGGCTGTTCGAGGTAGCATCGCTAGGACACTTTGGGGTTGAGGGTGGGATCGGCGCGGAAGGCAGCGACCATTTCTTGGAAGCTCAGTTCGTGCTTGCGGATTCGTGCAGCGTCCAGCTCAGAGTTCAGGAATGGTTTGCGCTTCCCGATAAGGAGAACATCACGGGGCTTACCACCATCGTGGAAAGGCGTGGTTAGCGGGAGAGTCGCGGCAAGCGCCTCCGAATCCACAGTCTCAGGTAGGTGCGCACGAAGCCAGGCGACCTGTTCCGTCGTGAAGAGGTTGAACGGAATCCGTAACGTCTTGAGGTTAACCAGTGAACCAAGAGGCTGAACCTGACCATCGACAATCCGTTTTGGAAGCAGGCCTAAGCTCAGCAAGTTCCTGAGTTTTCCAAGAGGTTCCAAGGTCTCGAAGACCGACTTGCCCCATACGGCGTCTCCGAGGATGAGCTCCTTCAATGCTTGCCCGGAGGCGATGTCATCCAATCGATGGAGCCGGGTGAAGTCCTCGACGCGTAATGCCGTCAGGCGGGGCGTGCAGGCAAGGTCCCACAGGCGCGCCGTTCGCTGGTTCCAGAAAATCGAGACAATGCGAAGCTCCGATAGATCTTCAAGCGGCGTAAGGTCCTCCAGTTTTGGGCACTTCCAAAACTCAATCTCCTTGAACTGGGTTCCGTAGTCGGAGACCAGCTGCTCAAAGCTCGACTGGTCCAAGCCGCTAACGCGGAGGGCCGTCGCCCCTGGACTGGCCTCGATCTTCGAGAAAAGGCTCACATCGAACCTACCGCCACCAATCGCCGGCTGAACAAGATCGAGGAACCACGAAGGATTGGTATCGCCGGCTCGCCGGAGTTCAATTAAGTCTTGAGGACCTGGTTCCATGACCGCTCCGTCCGTTCGAGCACGACCTTCTGAGAATGACCCAGCAAACGTACCTAATCTGGGGCCGAGACCCGAATCTTCCCGCACACGCAGGCGTCCGTAAGCCGATCGGTTTACGGACGCTGCGGTTTCAGCTGATCTATCGCATCATTGGCCTCAGTGATGCCCCTCAGCCTTTCACAGCTGATTTCTCGGGCGTGCACCTCGGCAACGCCTTCCTTGGTTGGAACGATGAAGTGGCGAACTGTCGGGTGCCCGCTCTCGTCGTCAACGACCTCACCTGCCCAAAGCAGAACGGCCAGGCCGGCCTCATAAAGGGGGTGATGATGGCGGCCCTCGTCATTCGGCAACCCAAACGATGCGTTTTCCACACCGCTCCAGAAGATCACAACTGAGCTCTCGTCGGCGTCGTCTGGATGCGGCCGCAGCACCAATGCAGCAAAACGGTCCTCGTCCACCGCGAACTTCTCCTCGGGAGCGTTTGGCTCCCACTCAACACCAGCGAGGATCGGAACAACGCGAATGGTCATGCCCTAATGCAAGCACACACCGGTGTCCGGTAGGGGATCCTTCGCCGGGCATGTGTCGTGACCCTTCATGCTCGGCTGGCGAGAACAGCGCCGGGCTATGAAACCGATAGGCCTATCCCCGCAGCCACGAAGAATATGCCCATGATCATGTACATGAATCCCATGCCCTTAATGGTTGGTACGTCGGCGAAAGTAAAGCCATCTGGGCTGATTCTATGGCTCTCCTTATAAATCTTCGACCAGGTGCTAGCGGTTCCGTTGAGGTCTCGGAACACGTGCAGGCCAAACAGGAAAACGAAGACGCCAGACACACTCACCCCGAGGGCAAACCAGTTCACCCGCGTTATCACCAGGAGAAGAAAAGCACCCAGGAAAAAACCGATGAAGCACCTCTGGAATGTCCTCGCCGGTTGAGGCAGCTCCATGAATAACCGTTTGATCCCCCGAATAGTCTTGATGATCTACCCTTCTCGGCTGGGTGGCTCTTCCGGATCTAGACTAGCTCTGAGAGGACGAGCCGCGTGCCGGTAGCTTGAATCTACCTTGAGACGTCATGGCGTCGCGTCCCGACTGTCCGCATCGCCAGGTCTCCCAGTAGGGGATCCCCAACGGACGCCGCTGCGTCCGCTTGGGGATCGGCTAGAGGGCACCGGGCATCAACGCGGAACCAAGCAGTTCTCCGATGAGACCCCGCTAACCGACTGGGACATCCTGGGGACGAAACGAGCATTCCTGGATTCGTAGTTCAACCGCTCGGCCCTAACATTTCCGGTACTGACGCTGATATCGCCTCTGCTGGCGTGCGGTGCTCTGTCGCAACAGGACGCCCGCACGCCGGGCGAGGGTTCTCAGTAGGGCAAGGTGTTGTCCCATCGATCAGGCCAATTGCCATAAACCCAGTAGAACGAGTTCTTAGAAGGCTCGGCCCAGTGCCTGCCTGAGGTCGGCAGGGCGGGAAGGCGGTCCTCGCCGTAGGGATCGACCGGTGTAATACTCTTGGGCGGCGCGATATCACTCTTCGGTTCTGCTGGAGGCGGTACCGCGCCCTGGGCTACAGGAGTGATACGTTGTGGCGCACCTTCCAGCGTTTTCCGGCGTCGTGGAAGGTGCAGACTCTTCGGCTTCTTCGGAAGGTCCTTTCTGAAGCGCTTGATCAGCTCCAGGTTGGCGCCGACACTACTGAACCCCAGCGTGCTCTTCCTTATCAGGGTGAGGTCCAGTAGTTCGCTCTCCTGCCAGTACAGCCTTAGCAGACTTCCGCTGCCCGGAAATCCTTGGGCTGCTGTCATGATGAGTGCGTAGGCTGCTTCGGCGATCAACTCGACCCTGGCGACTT
Organism: Paenarthrobacter sp. NPDC089322; assembly: GCF_040684895.1. Classification (NCBI taxonomy): domain Bacteria; kingdom Bacillati; phylum Actinomycetota; class Actinomycetes; order Micrococcales; family Micrococcaceae; genus Paenarthrobacter; species Paenarthrobacter sp. NPDC089322. Next base: position 5,434 of record NZ_JBFBGW010000038.1, on the reverse strand, counting down.
CGAGTTCTGCCGGGGTTGCCGTGCGACCGTAGACCTGGGCCAAGGCGCTCCAAGTGGAGAGCAGGGCGTCGATGGAGTAGAGCTCTTCCACCGTCTCCCGCTCCTTGGAGTGGCCGAGTTCAAGGATGTCCATGACCAAGGAGTTGGGCATCGTCGCACCGCTCCCCTGACTGTCCCGGAGATAGGCGTTGACCCGTCCTGCTGTGATTCCATACGACCTCAGCCAGCACCGCGTTTCCTGGGAAACCTTGTCAGCGTGCTTGCGTTCCTCGAGGTAGGTGTTGGCGGTCCAGTTGATGTAGTTGGCATACTGGTGGATTTTCATGGTGTTCTCCTGAGCTGTTAGCGCCTGTGACGCTTGAATGATCAAAGGGCAAAAGAAAAGGACCATCCACGGGGATGGTCCTTCGAAGGGGCGATCGATCTCTGCTGGAGCTGACTGTTCTGAGCTAAATGGTTCCTCCTTTGGTACTTAACGAAAAAAACCTCTGCAGTTGCAGAGGTTGGATGGATATTCAGTATGGTGCCCCGAACGCAGTTACGTTGCTTCACGTAGTCGCCGTCGAACTACTTACCGTGGCTCAGCCCGAGACGAACGGGGCACACCCAGCTTGGGGTGCAAGAGCCGTTGGCCTTGCTTAATACTCCCTTGATCCTGGTAACTCTTTCAAGCGAGAGGGGCCTGCGTTGCTCGCACTTTAGGTACGAGGTGTTGTCAAGGCCTTTATGCGTACGCAATGTCCTCAGCGCACTTCGGGGCTCTCATTCTCAGAATACCCGTAAGACCAAATCTAGTGATCGCACACCGCCAAGTCCGTGCTGACTTCTGTTCTGACGAGGACTCTATGGTTCCAGAATAAAGTGCTAGCCAAGACCCTGGTTACTCACGTCCTCTCCACCCCGAGTGACTCAAGCGACGGCGGACGACCTTATCTCTCATAATCCCGTCACTTCCGTTTCACTGCCAAGAATGCTGCCACTTCCGTGACACCAGCAAGTCGCCTGTTTGATCAGGTATGGCTGGCACAGCTATAGAAACGCGATGACTTCAGCCACCATACTCCTGGCTGTCAAGACTTTATGCGGACGTCTGCTCAATTCCGTGGCACAACGCCCAATTTCTAAGTTATCAGGCCCTCCAAATTTCATGCGTACGCGTGCTACCGGATGGACTGCGCCGTTGGTCACCCGTCCAGCGTTCTGGCGGCACGGCGGATCCGTCGTCGTCTTTGCCTACTAGGGGGACCGCGGCACTCAAGGGGTGGTGCGCCTAGTGGCGTGGGTCAACAGATTTCCTAGGTAGTTCACTAATGGGCCAGATACTGGTCCTAACCTCTTTACTGTCAATAAGTGCAATGACAGTAAATTAAGGAGAAAGCGACCGTCCAGGCGACAGATTCCTAGTCCCGCCAGGAAACGGCTCCCCCTGGTTGTACAGTCTCTCGCGACGGTACACCTCATTCATGACGGCGCGGGTGACGAACTCGGACCAGCTGGGCGTTTTCCTCCTGGCCCCTGGTGGGGTTGAATGCTGCTTTTGTAGGCGACCCGTTCCCGGGCCGAGGACGGCGCGGGTGCGGGTGCCATAGGAGTCTGGATATCCTTACTGCCAGATTCCCGGGTGGCTTTTATCAGGTTCTGCACGCCGGCGGATGGTCGGCGTGGCGGGGGGCCAAAGGGGGTTCGCGGGTGGTCATGATGCGTTCCTTTGTTCTGCGGGAGGGGAGCTACCAACTCTTGTGCGCACGATGAAGGTCTTCTGCGACGTTGCCCGCGGACCATGTGTCGGTGACGGTAGACAGACGACTACTCCTATCTCCCGCCCCAGGAGCGACAGGCGCTGCAGGCTTGGAAGGACAAGGAACGAACCGCTTAAGTCCTTCACAACCTGACGAGGGAGTCAGGGCCCATGCCGAGCGCATAGCATGGCCGGTTGTGTTGGCGGCCGTGCTGCTCGCGCATTTGCCTGCGAAGCAGGGGCCCTTACCGAGAGATCATTACCGGCGGACCTCAATGTCGGGGTGGTTTTTCTCGACCCAGTCGGCCATCCGGTTGCCCCGCAGCGTTATGAACATCAACGAGGCTTCTCGAACCCTGATGTACTCGTCCTTCGTCACCGGGACGCCGGGTCGATCGAAGTCCTCGTCCTCTTCCAGGAAGAAGTCGATCTTCCCCTCCGGCGTCACAAGGTCCTGAAAGTGGAAGAAATCCACGAACTGCTCGAACGTGCAGAAAAGTTTGAAGAAGTCCACGTAGTTGGAGGTGACATCGGCGAGGGGACTGCCGGGCTCCCCGGCATAGTGGCGCCGGATGCATTCCAGGGTGAGGTCCATCCGGTCCGCGATCCGGGGTCTCATCCCCCTGGCGGTGTTCAGGGTTGGCCGGTGTATTTTCCTGACCGGCCAGATCATGGCACTGCCGATCGTGTACGGCGGGTTGAAATAACGGTGCTTCTGCTCCTCGCTCAACTCGGCTTTAGCCTCGACCAAGGCCCTTGGCTTCCCCCATGTGGTGTAGGAGTTCGTGATGGCGTCACTGCCGAACGTGAACTTTATATCGGGGGTCTGCTCGAACACCAGGTAGTTGTTACGGTGCGTCTTTGGCTCTGCCGGGACCTGCAGCCTGAACAGTTCCCCATCGCAGATCTCCTTGGTCCAGAGGAGTTGATGGTCAGCTTTGAGCAGCGGACTATGGGAGTCCGGGTCCTTTTCTAGAGGGCTATCGGTTTTGTAGTTGAGGGCGATGTCGAATACGCGCATGGAGGGAGTCTATTTACCGTCTATCGCAAACCGTTGAACCTCCAGCCAAACAATTACAGGCGTGTGCGGCTTGCCTCGGTGGCTTCGTTATCGAGTTCTGCTGCACCCACACTGAACAAAACCTGTATCGCGCCCAAACGATACAGGTCCCGTCTCCGACCTGCCCTAGGTTCAGGCAGGCCGAGGGTGCGGATAGCCAAGTCGGAATTGGGGCGTCACTCCTGGATCGCTCGATGTCACGCCTGACCGCCCGGTTGAGAATCCCTCACCGGACGTGAACTGGAGGGCGACCTCAGGCATTCAACATCGACTTGTTGAACCAGGCATCTTCGTAAGACCAGCGCCCTTCAAGAACCGCCCAGCCGCGTGGGTTCGTGCACGGAGGCTGCTGGAGTCCCCCTGCGACCGCTTAGCCATCTGCGGCCGATTCGTAGACTGCATCGTTGACTACGCGGTCATGAGGTACATCACGAGGAAGACCATGCCTGCACTGGCCACGACGGCTGCGGCGACTTTGGACCACATGAGTTGGTGTTTGTAGGTCTTGAACTTGGATCCGTTGGGAAGCCAGGACCACCCGTCGACGCCTGCTTTGGCCATAAAATTGCGAAGCATGTACAGGGCTACTGCGCTGAGAACTAAGTAAATACCGACGACGCCAAGAAATTCGTGGTTCACTAGGCTCCTCCCCATGGAGGCCGAAAAATAAGCGTCAGAATAACAATGATCAAGCCGCCAACGATGAGGACGTAGCAGAAGAAGACGCCGAACTTCTCAAGTCCCCTCGCACGTTCCTCCTTCAGTTCGTCAGGTTTACCAAGCATCTGGGCGGCGGCTGAGTACTGGCGGCGTGCAATCCACTTCCGCATGGACAGCCAGAGCAGACCGATCGCCATCAAGACGATTCCGAGCGTCATGTGTCCCCAATCCTTGGTTTCACCACCTACCCTAAGTGCCGAAAGCACCAGAGGGAATTGACAACATCACCGTTAGAGCGCCCGTAAGCCGATCCTTTACCGGGCACTCTATGTGAACGTGGAGCTTGGAATTTCACGCTTTGCCCCACGGCTGTCGGGGCCGTTAGATTGCGTATCGGAAGCAAAGCGTTCCGTGCAGATAGCAAGGGTTCCGAGGCGACAGGATGGATAGAAACTGATGAGTGAGACACTTCTGACCGCCGAAGAAGTTCCCGCCGGCTTCGAGTATCCATCAGACTTCATCCGGTTTGTGAGCATGGAAATCATCTACCTAGAGCCGTGGTTTGTTCTGACTAATGAACGGTTGCGAGAGCGCCATCAAGGGCTGAAGAAGCGCTATCCAAACCGCAGTCTGGTCCCGTTCGCCAAGCGCGAGGACAACGATGACGTGGTGTGCTGGGATCTATCAACGGGCAAGATTTCGATCGTGCATGACTTCGCCGACCCAGGATGGGAATCACGCGGGGACCGAGGATTTCCTGATTTCGCAGCATGGCTTCATTCAGCCATCGACGACATGCTTGAATTTCGTTGACCGCGAGCCCGCTCGCTTAGGAAGTAACTGCAGAAAGCACGAGGCAAATGACCGACTACCCGAAGCTCAGCCGAGCTGTATCGCATGCTTTGCGTCATGAGCCTTGGCTTTACGAACTGGAGCTGGACGGGGAAGGGTGGACATCGGTGGACGACCTGCTTCAGGCGCTTCGGGGAGAGTCCCCTGAATGGGTGAACCTTGAAGTCACCGACCTGGAAAATATGCTCCTGTCCTCCCTTAAGCGACGCCATGAACTGAGCGGGGGCCGCATTCGGGCTCTCTACGGTCACAGTGTCCCGACCCGCATAGTGAAGCCACCAAAAGGTCCACCTCAAATACTGTTTCATGGGACGTCCAGGGAAAGCCTTAAAGCTATTCAGTCAGAGGGTTTGCGGCCTATGCGACGCCAGTACGTCCACCTATCCGAGGACGTCGAAATGGCCAAGCAGGTAGGACAACGAAAGGACGCTAATCCGGTTCTCCTTCGCATTGACAGTGCGGCCGCACACGGAGACAACGTCAACTTCTACCGTGGCGGCGAAAAAGTATGGCTGGCGGATAGTGTTCCTGCCGCGTTCATCTCGGTCGTTCCGGAAGATGGGTGAGTTCGTCCGCGACTTTCGTGAGGTCGCAGACGAAAAAGGAGCCAGAAGAACCTGGTCACCCGCCGGATACATCGATGCGTGGAAATCTTTCGTGGCGGCTTGCGAAGAAGGCTACCAGTGGAGCATCTACGAGTATGAGAGCGAACTTGGAATTAGGGATGTGATCGACAAAGTCCTCACTGCCCCGGAACTCACGGCGCACCCTGAACTGAGTATTTTCGCTGAGGCAATCGCCGATACCGACGAACGTTTCGCCGCACTTCTACGCTCAGGGCCATCCGTCTTACCAGAGGCCGCATTCTGGTGGAACCGTAATTTGCCCGGACGCGCCGGCCCGGACCTGGTCGCAGACGCCGAAGCGCACTACGCCGTCCACCTCCGACAGGTAGAGCCCTGACGAACTTCACGTGCATGAGGCGCATTACTCCAAAGTCAAAGTCAAATAGGGTGCGCTCAAGGATCGTCCAACGGGACGATGCCTGGCGCTGTATTCGGAATGCAAGGATGAGTTATGAGCAATGTCTTCCTCACCGGCCAACTTCTTTGCAGAGACGAAGA
>NZ_JBFBGW010000037.1:0-11316 GCF_040684895.1 Paenarthrobacter sp. NPDC089322 | reverse complement strand
TCGCATTGCAACACAAGGGCGTCCTTCATTACGAGACCGGTCGAACTCGGCAGCCGGGATAGGCGCCTCGAGAGCCGGAGTCCGATAGAGGATCCCTGAGCGGACACCTTGTACTCGGTGCGCGGAGTAACTCCGGGCACCGAGTACAAGGTGCTTCAAAGGAATTGATGTTTCAGCTAGAGCGGAGGAAGGTTATCAAGATTGTTCTTGGTCGTGGTGTCAGCCGTTGTCTTGAGGAATTTCCGCCCAGCTGTAGTTTGCGCCACGATGACGTCTGCCCGCTGCGGGCAATTGACAAAGAACGTGTTGGTGCGCGACTCAATAGACGACACGATTTGTGTAACCGACCATTCCCACTGACCCTTTACGCCGGCGTGCGTGATGTCGCCTGCCCAATCCTTTCGGACGTTTTTGATCACTGCATCTGCCACGGTCGTACCCCCATTCGATTGGTCCCACCCTTTGTAGGATCTCGACTATCATCACACGACGCTCTGACATAGTGCGTTCGGTTCACTCAGAGGTTGAGGTGTCGTTGTTGAGCCGAGCCCAGTTGTCCACAAAACGGCGGATCCGCCGGTAGTCAGAGTGCGGAATCGGCTCTGGGCGATTTGTAGACGTCGTTGTCATTCGGCAGCGATGGGCTGTGAAATCAACGATTGTAGAGCACTCGTGTAGCGAGCTTGCAGGCTTCCCAACGCGCCGTCCCTAAGCCACTGGCTGAGGAGACGTTGCGTTCGATTGGGGGTCCTCTACCGGACAGTTGATCCGCTGCCCCTGGGCTTGGCTGTTTTGAGGTGTTCGATTAGCCACTAGCGAGTCTCTGGACGGTGCCGGTACACAACGCACTGTTGCTTCTGTTACGTGAAGATGACGCCTAGACGCGACGACAAGTTGGCAGGAAAGGGTATGTCTCTAAACCTACAAAGGTTGCATCACCCCAAGTTGCGGTGGTTTAAGCGCAAATAGTAAGGCGTCTTCCTGTGTGTTGACTGGATTTACTTTGGTAAAACCCTTAATGGCGGTTTAGTCTTCTCTCGCTAGTCGTCTTTGGGGGTTTGGGACTGCGTCTATCTCCCTCTGTCGAGTTCTGTTACTCCAGAAGGAGTCCCTTTAGTGCGTAAGTCATTCGCCCTGCTTCGCCGTGCCTGCGTGCCGGTCGCAGGCCTGAGCCTGTTGGCCGCGGGCCTGTCGATTCCGGCAGCCCAGGCCGACACTGAGCCGCCCGCAGTCTCTACCGAGAACACAGGTTCCGAGGCTGCGGCTGTTGCCCAGGCCCAGGCGACGTCGACCGATGTCGTGGTGGAAGACGCCACAACGCCAACGCTGCTCACCGTGGCTCACCCGGACGGAACACTCACCTCGACCGTGGACACGGATCCGGTGCGGATGAAGACCGAAGCTGGTTGGACGGACATTTCCACTGACCTGGTCCGGACCACCGTGAATGGTGTGAGTGTTTTGAAGCCGGAGAACGTGCCGGTGGACATCACCGTGGGCGCTGGCGGCAGTGACAGGATAGCGAGCCTGGATGACAAGAAGGGTCACTCACTGACGCAGTCCTGGCCGTTCGGGACGCTGCCCGAGCCCGTTGTTGAGGGTAACTCCGCGACGTTCCGGCAAGTGTTGCCGGGCGTGGACTTGATCCAGCTGGTCCATAAGACGGGTATCTCCCAGGTGTTGAAGATCGAAACCGCGGAGGCTGCGAAGGATCCACGCGTGGCAGAAATGCGGATCTTCCTGGACTCCCAGAACGCCGTGGTGGAGCAGCAGACAGACGGCAGCCTGACGGCCAAGGGCACTGACTCCGGCGAGGTGGCGCTGCGCAACACCGGTGGTTTGTGGTGGGATTCCTCGGTCGAGGGGGCAACGGCCACTGATCCTGGAGGCATGGGCGTTGCCCGGCCGTTCAGCCTCACCCTTGGTACCGAGGACGGCAAACAGTCCCAGATCTTCGGCATGGACCAGATCCTTGACACCGCGAACCTGACGTTCCCGGTGTACGTGGACCCGGACTGGACCATTTACAAGGCCAATTACATTTTCGTTGACAGCGCCTACCCCGAGACGTCGTACTGGAACGGCAACCTCACGGACGGCCAGGTCCACGTGGGCTTCCTGCCGAATTACTGGGCCCCGGACGGCGTCAACCACCTGGCCCGCTCGTACTACCAGTTCGATTCGTCGTACTTCGTGGGCAAGGACATCCTGCAGGCGAAACTGAACACGGTGGAGACCTGGTCTTCGTCGTGCACGCCGGCGAATGTTGCGTCCTGGATCACCGACCCGGTGTATTCCACGACCCGGTGGAACGCGCAGCCCGTGCTGCGGATGCGCACGGACATGGGCGCGGTCGCGAAGGGCTACAACGCGTCCTGCCCTGCCGGGACTGTCGGGTTTGACCTGATGGCAGGCAAATCGCTGCTGTTGAACAAGTCTGTCTGGACGATCATGCTGGCCGCCGGTAACGAGTCCGACCCGTTGGGATGGAAGAAGTTCCAAAACAGCGCCTCAATCATTGTCACGCACAATTCAGCGCCGAACACTCCGGTCATCACGACCATCAGTGGCGGCAAGTGGGCGGGCACACCGTGGGATTACGCTCACGGTGCGTACTATGTAACCCGCAACAACCAGCCAACTTTCCAGGTCTCGGATAGCGACCCGGATGGGGCCCAGGGTGGACCCATCTACGTTTACATGGAGGTCTACACCAAGGCGGGGGCACTGGTGCGTGGCAGCGGTCCGATCTCAGGAGCGGCCGCGGGTGACCAATTCCCTTGGGCGATCGACGTCTCCTTGCCTGACGGTGAGTATTACCTGCAGTCCCAGTCCAAAGATGGGTGGAACGCGTACTCGGGGACCATGAAGTTTAATTTCAAGGTCGACAGCACACCGCCCGCGGCCCCCGAGATCGCCGAAATCAACCTCCCGAATAATCCGGCGAAGTTGACCACCGGTGCCACCCACGCTGACAACGATGGTGTCATTGGTGAAACCATTTATGATTTTCGGCTGAATCTGCCTGCAGGCTCCCACCCTGCTGAAGGGTTTGTTTTCTCTATCACCTCCGGTGCATGGCCGGCATCTTCTTATCCTCAGAGCATCCGCTGCGGGGACCCGCGGATCCAGGAATACGTGGCGGTCTGCCCTGCCGGTGGGATGAGCGCCGACATCAGGATTGCCGCGTTGGATGAGACCACGGTGTTGACGGTGTGGGCCTTTGACAGTGCTGGCAACGTCAGCAGCCTCCCGCTGCACAACGCCACCGGCACCTCCTACCGCTTTACCGTTGGGGCAGGCTCTGTCCGTCCGACGACGTTCGCTCCCTTGACACTGAACGGCCAAACCGGGTGGGCGACGCCCCAGCCCGGGACGGCCAACACCTGTGGCCAGGTCCCGTTCGGTGATCTCGGAGAGACGCCTCAGATGCTGACCTTCCCGAATGGCACCTCGACCGCGCAAACAGCTGGACGGGTGATTGACCCGTCAAACAGCTTCAGCGTCTCGGGATGGTTCTGCCCCACCTCGGCGACGGGCACCACCGTGCAGGACCTGATTGTCCAGTGGACCAGCACCGGGCCGGCAGCTGCTTTGCGGGCACGGACGGATGGGAAGCCTGAGTTGGTTGCTTGGGCGAGCGTCAGTGGCACCGAAAGCGTTATCGGGCAGGACCTCGTTTCGGGGCGCTGGGCTTATGTTTCTGCGATCTATGACGAGATCAACGCTCAACTCCGGATTACCAAGACCGACACCAACGGCAGCGGCACCTGGATCAAAGCAGCGTCCCCGGTCTCCCATAAAACGGCCGCATCGAGCGATCCGGTCAAGCTCGGTGGCAGCAACTTCATCGGGAACATTTACAAACCCATCCTGACCCAGGGTGTCCTGAAGCCAGGAACGTTCAAGGACGCAAACCAGTACTCCTTCACGAGCACTTCGAAAGGCCTGCTGAAGTGAAAATCTTCTCTTCGTTGACCCGGTCCAAAACCCGGGCCACCATCACGGGTGTGGTCTCGGCCGCGGTCATCGCCTCCGGCGCTGGTTTCGTGTACGTCACGGCCCCCTGGGAATCTCCGGACCACGTCAACACCGTCAAACCCGTCCCCGTGAAGGAATGGGCCCCGGGCACGGACACGACCGATGAGCACCAGATCGTGGACAATCCCGAAGCAGGGGGCTTCGGGAAGAAAATCGAAGGTATAGGAACCGGGGTTACTCCTACGGTTGATCCAAGCCTGTTCCCGGCCGATGTGTCAGGCCAGGCCGGGACCCGTTCGGTACCGGTACGGCCGATCCCGTTGGCCCCGGCCGCGGCGCCGATGGCGCCGGTTCCGGGCAACGACAAGGGCTCCGGTGATTTCACCGCCCTGCCTGGCACGTCCTCGGGCACGTGGGGTGTGGCAGGACAGACCGGTTCGTTCACGTGGAGCTACCCGTTCTCGTTGCGTGAAGCCCCTGCCGGTGCCACACCGGCGTTGGGGATCTCCTATGACTCCTCCCGGGTCGACGGTCTGACCAGTTCCACGAACAACCAGGCCTCCCCGGTAGGGGATGGGTGGGCCCTGACCGGCGGCGGGCAGATCCAGCAGAAGTTCGTCTCCTGCATGGACCAGGGCGTCGCGAACTCCTACGACTTGTGCGGGAACCCGAGCGGGCAGCAGTTCACGATTTCCTTTGGCGGCCGTTCGGGTCTGGTGATCCGGGACGCGGCCACCGGGGTGTACAAGCTCCAGAACGATGACAACACCAAGCTCGAGTACCTCACCGGCGCGGCCAACGGCACCTTCGATGGCGGCTACTGGCGACTCACCGACACGAACGGCACCCAGTACTGGTTCGGTGTGAACCGCATCCCGGGATGGTCACCGGGCAAGGAAAACAACTCCGCGGATATCGTCCCCGTCTATGGCCTTGCCGGTCAGCCTTGCTACAACAGTGCTGGGTTCGGTAGCTCGTCCTGCATGCAGGCCTATGCGTGGAACCTGGACTACGTCGTGGACCTGAACGGCAACTCCCAGGGCTTCTTCTATACCCAGGACACGAACTTCTACAAGTCCCAGGCCGGCACAGGCCCCCTGCAGGCCTACCACCGTGCCAGCCGCCTGTCCCGGGTCGATTACGGCATGCGCGCCGGGACGGAACTGTCCACGCAAGCGCCGATCCATGTGAACTTCAACTACACCGGCCGCTGCGAAGGTGTCACGGGGTGCCCCACCCCCAACGGGGACGTGCCCGTTGAATTCCTCTGTGCCTCATCCGGGACCTGCAGCACGTACTCGCCGACGTTCTTCACCTTCTACCGTCTGCAGACGGTCATCAGCCAGTCCCTCTCCGTCAATCCGGCAGGTTACGGCAACACGGACTTCTGGACGTTCTTCCATGCCATGCCCGATCCCGGTGATGGAACCAAACCCGCCCTCTGGCTCGGAAACGTGATCCACCAAGGCTCGAACCAGACCTCCGGGTCCGGCGGCTGGGTGACGGATCCGGCCGTTGTATTCACCGGCCAGCCACTGCACAACCGTGTGTGGGCCACGGACGGTTTGGCGCCGTTTGACCGGTACCGTCTCTCGACGATCAAGACCGCTACCGGTGCGAGTATCCAGGTCACCTACAAGGCCGCGGAGTGTTCACAAACGAACCTGCCGGCCTCGCCGGAGACGAACACGAAGCGCTGCTACCCGCAACGGTGGACCCCAACCACCCCGATCCCGCAACCCGCCCGGACGGATTACTTCAACATTTACCCGGTGGAATCGGTTGTCAGCAAGGCCGGCCCCGGTAGCACGGGCGGTCTGGACATGGTGACCTCTTACGGGTATGTCGGAACCCCGGCGTGGAAGTACGCGGCACCGAAGTATGTTTCCGGCACGGCCGGGCAGAACATCACCTGGTCCTCCCTGGCCGGTTGGTCGCAGGTGAAGACCAAGGTCGGGACGGCGGCGTCGAACCCGACCACCGTGACGACGTATCTGCGTGGGTTGAACGGTACCCCGTCGAACAAGACAGGCGGTCTGCGCACCGACACGGTCACCCTGTCAGACAGCACGGTCATTACCGACTCGGTGTGGTTCGCCGGGCAGGAAGTCGAAAAGCAGAGTTACGCCGGTGACGGTGGCACCCTGATGGGTACCACGATCACCGTGCCGTGGGCTTCGGCCCCGACAGCGACCAGCACGGTGGCGTTGGGTTCGGCGCAGGCCCGTCACCTTGGCACGGACTCGGTGACGAAGAAAACCACGACCAGCAAGTCAGCGTCCATGCGCGTGACGCAAACGAGCACAGACTACGACTCCTACGGCCGGGCCATCAGAACGTCCTCGACCGGGGAAATAGGCGTGACCGGTGACGAAAGCTGCGTGGTCACCGCTTATGCGGATAACACCACCGCGAACATCCTGTCCCTGCCGGCGACAGCTAACACTTATGCCGGTGAATGCACCGGCACCGGCCCGAACGGGAACCTGCTGAAGGCCGACAGGGCCCTGTACGACGCCTCGACGGCCGCGGTTCCAGGCTCGGCCGGTTACACGGCCCCGACCAAGGGCAACCCGAAACGTTCGGATAAGGCCACCGCCGTGTCCGGCACGGCCGTGACCACCTGGGCGCAGGGGCCGACAGCGACGTTCGACGCGCTCGGCCGGGTCACCAAGTCCAGCGACACCAGCACCGGAACGGCCCGGGACACGACCACAACCTACGCACCCGCGACTGGTCTTCCCACAACTATCACGCAGACGAACCCCATGGGCTGGGTCTCCACGGTCACCCTTGATTCGATGCGTGGCAAGCCGGTGACCAAAACGGACCCGAACGGCAAGGTCACCTCCTACCGGTATGACAACTCCGGACGCGTCATCGGTGAATGGGATCCGATGCGCCCGGTCGCAACCAACCCGACCCCGACAGTAGAGACCAGTTACTCCCTCTCCCAGACCGATCCGTCATGGGTGAAGACCGTCACGATTGCCGGCAACGGGGTACCTGTTCCCTCTTACACCATCTACGACGGGCTCGGCCGCGTACGGCAAACCCAGAACCTGTCACCAGGTGGCGGCAAAATCCTCACCGATACCTGGTATGACTCCCGCGGGGCGAAGAGCACTGTCAATAACAACTACTTCACCTCCGGCGCTCCGGACGGGGTCCTCGTGATTCCGCAGCTGGCCGTGCCGTCCTCGACGAAGTACGAGTACGACGCAGCGGGCAGGCCCACCAAGGTCCGGGCCATGACCGGCGACACCCAGGAACTCTGGGCCACCCAGATCACCTACACGGGCATGGACACCACCACGGTAACCGGACCGGGCACCGAGGCTGCGGTCAAGACCATCGTCAACCTCGACGGCAACACCGAGTCCCGGTCCCTCTACCATGGCACCACAGCAACCGGCGCCGCTGATACCTCCACCTACGTCTACGACGCCCTTGGGCAGCTCGTCCGTATGGGGGACGGGGCGAACCTGTGGACCTGGACGTATGATGCCGCAGGCCGCGAAACCGGTGCGGTGGACCCGGACTCGGGCACCCGCAGCACCGTCTATGATGCCTCCGGTCGTACCGCATCCACCACGGACGCCATGGGCACGGTCACGGGGTACGTTTACGACACCCTGGACCGGCCCACCACCAAGACGGTCACCGTGTCCGGCGGCACTGCCAAGACGTTGGAAACCCACACCTACGACCAGGAAGTCAAGGGCCAGCCGAGCAGCAGCACCAGGAACAACGGTGCCGCCTACGACCAGCCGGTGACGACCGCGTTCAGTGGGTACAACAACGCGTATCAGCCGTCCACGACGACCGTTACCTTCCCGTCGGGGCTGACCGGGTTCAACGGTTCCTACACCACCACCCAGTCCTACTCCACCTCGGGCAAACTGACCATGGCCGTCAAACCGGCCATTGGCGGGCTGCCGGCGGAAACGGTCAAGTACGGTTACGACGAGTTCGAAAACCCGTCCTCGACCTGGAACACCAACGGTGACCAGTTCGGCGGCAACGCCCAGTACGACAACCTCGGATTCCTAACCACCTTCCTCCAGCACGACGCTGCCACCTCTGCCGGTGCCGGCACCTCGAACATGACCGGCACGAATAACGTCTACTTCGGTTGGGACGCCGCAACGGGACGTCTGAACAGTCAATGGACGACGAACAACACCCGCGGCACCATCTCGGACCTGGGCAAAACCACGTACACCTACAGTGCAGCGGGTAAGCTCACCGCACGGGAACTGGCCTTCACCAGCCGCCCGGGCGTGGCCACGGATTACCAGTGCTACGAGTACGACTACGCCTCACGCCTGGAAGCCGTGTGGACACCCGCGTCCAAGGCCTGCACCACCGCCCCGACATCGGCCTCAACCAGTGTCACCGGGCTCGGCGGGCCCGCAGCATACGCGCAAACCTACACGTACACCGCAGCCGGTGACCGTTCCCAGGTCAAGCGCTTCAACGCCTCCGGTGCCTTGGCCGTGACCGAACAGTACAACTACGCAGCCCCCGGCACCGCAGGACCGCACCAGGTCGACTCGATCGTCTCCACCGTCAACGGCACACCAACGACCCGGACCTTCACCTGGGACGCAGCCGGACGCATGACCGGCCGGGCAGGACAAACGCTGACCTACACAGCCGATGGCAGGTTGGCCACGACCACGGGAACGAGCACCGTCCCTGCGAACCCGAACCCGGGAGCGACCAACGGAACACCGCCCGGGCCCACCACAGGCGCAGGCAGTCTCGGCACCAGGTACTACGACGCCGACGGCAACCTCGTAGGCATCGTCGACGGCTCCGGGACCACCGTCACCCTCGGCTCGGTCACGGCACACTCCACCCCAGGTGGCGTGAAAACCGCGACCTGCACCTACGACTTCGCGGGAAAGACCGTCGCCCAGCGCACAGCCGCCGGCGGTGTAGTCAAGCTCTCCCTGATCGTCGGGGACGCAGTCAACACGGCACAGACCATCACCCAACCCACCGTTGGTGCCGGTCCCATCACCGCCACCCAGCGGTACACCGACCCCTACGGGCTGGCACGAAGCGCCAACCTCACTGGCACCGGCAACAACGCCTATACGGCCGCCGGCGCAGCCACGGCAGGAGTTGGTTCGAACGCCGCGAACCCGAACGGGTTCGGCGCAGCGAATGGCTTCATCGCAGGACTCGATGACACCGTCAGCTCCCTGACCCACCTCGGGGCGCGGGACATGGACGCCGTCACCGGCGCGTTCACCACCCCAGACCCCATCCTGCACACCGACAAGGCAGAAGGGTTCACCCCTTACTCCTACTCCTGGGGCGATCCGATCAACCAATCCGACCCCTCCGGACTCGACCCGGGTGCCGACATTATCTTTTTGGGAGGTTTAGCACTTGCCGGGGCTCTTAGTGCGGCGCTTTCGACTATCAAGTGGCCGACGTTCACGATGCCCACGATCCGATGGCCTTGGGAGCAGTCGTCTGCTTCCTCGGCATCCAGTACTCCCGCGGCAGCTCCGGCAGCGGTGGGTTCCTTCGATTACTCGGCCTACCGTTCCGTGGGAGGTGTCACCGTCTCCCTCCCCGCCATCCAACCAGTTGCTGGGGGAATCGGCGGAGGGTATGTGGCGTCCTCCCTCGGAGGCACCAGGTTCACCACCCCGGCCGTCCGTCAAGGCGGCTCCACCTTCACCTCACCAGCAGTACGCCAAGGAGGCCAGTCCACGGGCGACACCCGCGGAGCGGACACAGGCGCAGCCTTGGCCGCGCAAAACGCCGTCATGCACGCCGCCAGCGTGGCCGCTACAGCGAACCTAGGTCGGGCAGCCCAAGCCGAAGCAGCGGCACGCTCAGCCGCTACTAGCGTAGCCAGTGCGGGGCGACTAAGTGCCCAGCTGGCAGGTCAGGAGATCGCTTCTGGGCATTCGTTCGACAAGCATGTAGTCGAAAAGGGTGAGTATCCTAATGTGCGGACAAGAGCTGAGTTTGCAGGCCTGATCGAGGAGGTCATACTGAAAGGTGAATCAAAGTCCTTGGGCGGCGGGCGAACTGCCTATTGGCTCGATGGCACCTTCGTAGTTCGTAACCCTGGTGATTCAGATGGCGGAACAGCTTTTCGTGAAACTCTCGATTACTTCAAGAGGCAGCGTTGATACGGACATCATTATCTAGGCCGACAATCCATGGGCAGATTAACCTGCTAATGACTCCTGAAGAGCTCAGAATCCTCAGTCAGTGTGCCAATGAAGCTATCTCCACAGTTGCAAAAAATGCTTCAAAGCAGGCCTTGATTGCTCCCGTGCGGGAGATTGAGAGTCTTACAGATTACTTACTATCAATCTATGATGGTATTCGTCCAAGTAACGCTGACCGTGAACTATATGAGGATGATGATAATTACTCTGGCGACATCGACCTCACCCTTGTTCTAAACGAACTTATGTTGCTCGAAAAGTGCGCCGGAGAGGCACTTAGGGTTATAGATGACTGGGAGTTTGGGTCTCGCGTAGGTGTAGAAAAGGCGGTTGTTGCAGAATTGAGGGGTGACTTGGTCCAGATTCTGGCGTCGGCCGAAGGTTAGGGAAGTCACTGACTAGTTGCACGGCGCTACGCGCGGGGTTGCCATCCGAGACCAGTACCACCCGCATGGGTGCGGCTTGAAGGCAGTCGGTGAACAACTCGTCAGGGCGATTGTTAGACGGTGGCAAGCCCGCTAGGGGATCCTTCAACGGACATCGGTGCGAGGTGACTTGTATCGGCGGCCTCACCGGGCGGTGGGCGTCCAATTACTGGGGCTCATTTCTGACTGATCTTTAGCTGACTCGGATGAGGGAGCTGAGCTGGACGCTCATCGGTCCACCACGCGAATTCCAGTGCGCTTAGACGGCCTGCGTCCACCCAGACGAGCAGCTCGCCTATGGATGAACCTGAGACGTCGAAGACCTCAACTGAAACGGGAATTGGGCCATTGGTGAAGGCAGACGCTGCATGGTCCGGGCTTGAGCGAAGGTCAAGCATAGTGACTGGACCGCCTACAACGGCCACAGTGGAAGCCTGCTCGATCAGTTGGTCGATTCCGGGGAAATTCGCATGGCGGAGAATACTATCCACAAGTATGCGGACCGGCTCGGATAGTTCGTCCTCATCGCTGATTCGGGTCATGGACTATTCATACAGGCATTGACGTCACCGGCTAAGAACCCAGCCTTTGCTCAACATGAGTGGCGCCCGCAAGCCGATCCATCACCGGCCAGCGGTGAACGCTGTGCCAGTGATGCAGCGGACGGGCTATATGCCTTCGATCTCGTAGCGTCGCTCGATGTTTGC
>NZ_JBFBGW010000036.1:0-12590 GCF_040684895.1 Paenarthrobacter sp. NPDC089322 | reverse complement strand
ACCTCCGGATCCAGATTGTTCATCAACATCCGCAACGGCGCCTCGGTCTGCCACGACTTAGCGGTCAACTCCGTACCCCGGGCAGCCTTGACCGGGCGGGCTCCTGTAGTGAAATCGGCGGGTGCCATGGTGGCTCCTTCGTCTCGTGGAAAGTGTGTGGTGAAAGATCTTCTGTATCCAGTAGAGCCCCTTTCCGGGGCTTCAGGAACGGCTTTTCAGCCGGTGCTGTCCGGGATTACAGACGCACACGGGCGCCTGCACACGCCTGGTACCCGTTCAACGAAAAGGTGTGTCGGCGGGACTAGCCCGCGGGCCGTCCGTGGATCCGGACCGACAGTTCGTCCGCCGCCTTCCGGATCCGCGCGGCGAGGACCGGCCATTGCTCGGCCGGCACTTTGTCCTCCAAAAACGTCACGGCGACTGCCGCCGTCGGCCATCCAACATGGTCTGTCACAGCGGCGGCGATGGAGCCGAATCCCGGGGTGATTTCGCCGTTTTCCGTGGCGTAGCCACGCTGCCGCACCTGGTCGAGGTGGGACGACAAGGCGGAGTACTTCATGATCGGGAACTCCACCTCGTGCCGGGAGGTAAAGGCCGCGGCGTTCGGATAGAGCGCGCGGACCTGTGACTTCGGCAGCGCGGCCAGAATGGCGCGCCCGCTCGCGGTGAGGTGGCTGGGCAGGCGGACGCCGACGTCGGTCACCAGGCTCGGGCGGTTCTTGGCCCGTTCCTCCACGATGTAGAGAACGTCGCGGCCATGGAGCACGGCCAGGTGTGCGCTTTCGCCGATGGCATCCACGAGCGAGGCGAGCATGGGGCGGCCCAGGCGGGACAAGGGCTCCTGCCGGGAATATGCCGAACTGAGCTCGAACGCGCTGATGCCCAGGCCATAGCGCTGCTCCTCGTGAAGGTGGAGCACAAAGCCGTTCGCTTCCATCACGCCGAGCAAGTGGTAAACGCTGGACCGCGGCAAACCAAGCGCCGTGGCGATGTTCGACGCTGCCATGGGACCGCGACGGGATGCCAATAATTTGAGGATCCGCAACGTGTTTTCAGCTGCCGGGACTTTTGACGTGGCTTTGCCGGGTGCCAAGGACGTGGTGGTCATCATGCCTCGTTGCTAGGGGGTGGAATGAGACCCTTCAAGACTGCAGGGAGAGCGTCTGTCCGGTATCCCGTACTCAAGGATGCACCCCGCGGGGCTTTCCTGCCTACCCACGACGGCGAACACACGTCTGGAATACCAGACGCGCGCACACGTCTATGACCTGATTTTCTTGAGATGCAGTCCCCGGCACGGTATCGCGGCCGAAACGAGGTCCTTGCTGTGCTCATGCTGAGGTTCGGCGAAGAACTTATGGGTATCGGTCAGCTCCACGAGGCGGCCCTGGAACAGAACAGCCACGCGCTGGCACATGTGGCGCACCACATCCATGTCATGCGTGATCATCACCAGGGAGAGCCCCCTGTCCCGGTGCAGGCGCTGCAGCAGGTCAAGAATGGTCCGCTGGGTCAGGGCGTCCAAGGCGGAGGTGGCTTCGTCGCAGATGAGTACTTCGGGTTCCATCAGCAATGCCCTCGCGATGGTGAGGCGCTGCAATTGGCCACCGGAACATTCCCCTGGCCGCCTGTCCAATATGGACGGTTCAAGCTCCACTTCCTCCATGGCGGCGGCCAACCGAAGATAGCGTTCGGCCGCAGTGAGCGTCGCGGTCAGTATCCCGGACTTACGAAGCGGGGCCTCAAGGCTGGCGCGAAGCGTCATGCGGGGGTCGAAGGAGTCATGCGGTTCCTGGAACACCAGCTGGACCGCTGTTGGGCTGCTTAACCCACCCGCAGCGAGCGACCGGGTGATACTGCCGCCGCTAATGCCCTCCAAGCCCACGATTGCGCGGGCCAAGGTGCTCTTTCCCGACCCCGATTGGCCGAGGACACCCAGGATCTCGCCCTGTTTCACATCGAGTGTGATGGTGTCCAATGCCGGCCGGCCGCGACGCCTCCCCTTCCCGAAGTGCTTGACAACGTTCGTCAGGGTCAGGACTTCGCGCTCCCGGGGCCGGGTGTCGGTAATACCCGTTGGCAGGAGATTGGATGCCTCCAGGAGCCTTTGCGTGTAGGTGCTCTGTGGGTTGCCTAGGACGGTCTCGGTGGTTCCGGACTCCAGGATCTTCCCTTTGTGCATTACCAGGACACGGTCCGCGAATGCGGCTACGGAGGCAAGGTTGTGCGTGATGTAAAGGATGCCCAGCCCGCGCTGGCTTCGCTCACGGTCGAGCAAGCCAAGAATCTGGCTTTCCAGGACCTTGTCCAACGCCGAAGTCGGTTCGTCGGCGAGCAGAATCTCCGGCTGGCCGGCCAACGCCATGGCCGTCATGGCCCGTTGCGCCATACCTCCGGAAAGCTGGTGCGGGTAGGCCCGCGCGCCCCACTCGGGATCTTCGAAGCCCACCTCGGCAAGCAGCTCTACTACTTTCAATTCGGCGGCCTTGCCCCGGAGGCCGCCATGCAGTTTCAGGGGTTCCTTCACATGGTTGCGGATGGTCCTGTTCGGGTTGAACATCTTCTTGGGTTGCTGGAAGAGCATCCCAAGCCGGCCGCCCCTGATCCGGTTCAGTTCCGCCTCCGGCGCCTTGGATATGTCCAGTGACCCGAGCCGGATGGAACCGGACTCCATGCGCAGTGGATGGGGCAGCAGCTGCAGGACGGTCCGGGCTGTCATCGTCTTGCCGGACCCCGAGCCGCCCACGAGGGCCACGAACTCGCCTGGCTGAACTGTGAGGCTGACTCCCGAGAGGACGGGGCGTTGAGAGGCGGCGGTGCTGCCGACGGTCAGGTCCTCAATGACGAGCTCAGGCATGCTGGCCCTCCACCACGAGGATGTCCACGGGATCAGCTGCCCGCCGGGACGCCCGTTGCCCGATCAGCGTCACGCAGAGGGCCACGAGGAAGATAGCGAGCCCCGGGGCGATGATTCCCCACGGTGCCCGCTCTGCGTACGGTTGGGCAGCTGCCAGCATGGAGCCCCAGTCGGACTGCGGCGGCTGGACGCCGAGCCCCAAGTAGGACAACGCCCCGACGCTGATGAGAAGGTGGCCGAACCGGAGCGTCGCCTGCCCCAGCATCGGCGCCGCCAGATGCGGAAGGATATGGCGGAAGACGATGAACGACGGCGAACACCCGACCACGCGCGCCGCTTCAACAAAACCGCGGGCAGACACGTCGTACGCGAGCGTCCGCGCAAGTCGTGCAAAGGGAGTCCAGCCCGTGACGGTGAGCGCCACAAGCAACGAGGTAAACCCGGTGCCCATCGCAGCAACGATGAACAGGGCCACCACCATCTCCGGCAAGGCGAGCAGGACGTCATTGGTCCGTGTGAAGAACTCGTCCAACCAGCCCCTCCGACGGGCGCTGACAACACCGATCACCAGGCCAAGGACTCCAGTGAGCACAGTAGCCAGGGCCGCCACCACCAAGGAGAAGCGACCGCCGTCGAGCAAGCGGCTGAGCGTGTCCCGCCCGAGATGGTCCGTGCCTAGCCAGTGGGCGGCGCTTGGCGGCGCAAGCCGGGCCGCCAGGTTCTGTTCGTGCGGCGGGAAGGGCGCCAACCAGGGCGCGGCCGCTATGGCGGCCACGATCAGGACAAGAATGACGACGGCGGCCCTGTCGATTGCTGAACGGTTAAGCAAGGGTGCCACCCACCTTGGGACTGAGAATTCGATGGACAAAGTCCGCGAGCGTAGTGATGGTCACTGCCAGTGCCACAACCACCACGACGCCGCCTTGCGCCAACGGGATATCGCTGTTGACGACGGCGTCGTACAGCAGGCGCCCCATGCCGGGGACTGCGAAAATCACCTCGACGATGACCGAGCCGCCAAGCAGACCCGCGAACCAAACCGCGAAGAGTGTCGACAACGGGACCAGCCCGTTGGGAACCACGTGCCGTACTACGGTCTGCACGCGGCTGAGGCCCCGGGCCCTGGCTGCCGGAATGTGTTCCGCTTCAAGGGCCTCGATCATCCCGGAGCGCACGGCAGACGTGAAGAAGCTGATCGGCCGCAGTGCCAGTGTTGCCGCCGGCAGGACGACGGACGATGCGGTGTTCCACCCGGCAGAGGGCAGCACAGACAACTTGAGGGCGAAGACCAGCACCAGGAGCGGGGCCAACCAATATTCCGGCATGGCGATAAATGACTGGGTGATCGTGGTGATGAGTTTGTCTGTCTTGCCGCCCTGCCTCAGGGCGGCCGCAATTCCCAGCGGCAGCGAGACCAGCGCTGCGATGCCCAAAGCCACCACTACCAGGCTGAACGTGACCCCCAGCGCGGGCATCACTTGGTCAACCACGGGGGTCCGGCTGATGTGCGAAAGACCCATGTCGCCGGAGAAGAAGTCTCCCAGCCAGCGCAGGTACTGGACCGGAAGGGGATCGTGCAGGCCCAGGCTCTCGCTCAGTGCCTGAACCGCGGAGTCGTCCACGATGTCCCCGGCGACGCGCGAGCGAATGATCTTAAGGACAGGATCGCCGGGCGTCACGTAGGGAATAAGGAAAACAGCGAAGGACGACAGCAGGACGGCGGCCACGAGGGTCGCCGTCCGCTTCGCAAGGAACGTCATCATGCGGGTCGGTTCGTAGGGCCCGGATTGCTGCTAGGAACCGGACTTGGCTGTCTGCGCCGTGAGCACGTAGCGGGACAGCGGGTCCTGAACGTAGGACATCACGTTGCTGCGGACGGCGTCCGTCGCCTGTTCATTGACCAGCCACAGGTTGACGGCTTCCGAATCCAGGATTTCACCGGCCTGGGCGTACAGCTTGTACCGTTCCTCGGTGTTGGAGGTCTGGGCCGCCTGGGTGATGAGCTTGTCGTACTCCTCGTTGCAGAAGTGGCTGAGGTTGTACGTGCCCTTGCACGTGTAGTCCGCGGTCAGGAAGCCGATCGGATCTGCGATGTCGATCAACCGGTTCCGCTGGCTGAGGATCATGTCGTAGTTGCCGGCGAAGACGTCAGGCTCTGCGGAAGCATACTCCTTCGCCTGGATGGTCACGGGAACGCCGATGCTCTTCAGGTTGTCCTGGATCACCGTGGCTACGTCGGCGAATTCCGCACGCTCCACGATCGCGATGATTTCCAAAGGCCGGTCCGCAGTGTAGCCGGCATCGGCCAGGAGCTTTTTGGCCTCTTCGACGTCCTGCTTGGGTGCCTTTGCTTCGCCCGGCGCCCAAGGCTCGGACGGTGCGAACGGTCCGGCCGCGGGAAGGGCAGCACCCTCGTAAACGCTGGCCGCCAAGGCCTCAAGGTCAAGAGCCGATCGCAGGGCCTTGCGGAAGTCAACGTTGTTGAAGGGAGCCCGGCCGTTGTTCATGTACAGCGTGGCAGTGCGTGGGGAGTCAGCTTTGACGACCGAGACTTCGGGGGCGCCCTGCAGGGAGGACAGAGCGGAGGCAGGGATGGAGAGGGAAATGTCCGCCTCTCCTGTCTGGACCTGCGCCGCGCGGGTGGCGCCGTTGGTGATGAAGCGGACCTCGGCGCCAGCCAGTTGCACCTTCCCGCCCCAGTAGTTCTCGTTGCGGTCCAGGGTCAGGGACTGCTTGGCCTTCTCAGAGACGGGCACGAACGGTCCGGTGCAGTGGCCAAAGGGATTCACGGTTTCGCCTTTGA
The DNA here is from genome assembly GCF_040684895.1 of Paenarthrobacter sp. NPDC089322. NCBI lineage: Bacteria > Bacillati > Actinomycetota > Actinomycetes > Micrococcales > Micrococcaceae > Paenarthrobacter > Paenarthrobacter sp. NPDC089322. The sequence goes on along the minus strand of NZ_JBFBGW010000036.1, from coordinate 6,930 downwards.
AGGCGGCTGGCGCGAGGATGCCGGTGTTGACACTCGCCAGGCGGAAGGGCACCAAGGCGCTCTCCACGGGAGTGGCCACCCGTACGGTCTTGGCATCGGTTGCCTTCACGCTGCTGACGGTGCTGGGACCGAACGCGCGGGCAGGCACTTTGGCCTTGAGAACGGAGTTCAGCGACGCGGCAACGGATTCTGCCGTGAGGTCGGTTCCGTCCTGGAACTTGACTCCATCACGGATAGTGAAGTCCCACTCAAGCGGGGAAACCTGCTTCCATTCCGTTGCAAGGAACGGAACAACCTTGCCTTGGGCAGAGTCGTACTTGGTCAGCGTTTCGAGGCAGCCGGACAGCGAAAGGATGTAGGCCGAGTCGGACTCCAGGGCCCAGTTGGCCACGGGAGTGCGGAAGTTGTCCACGACGATGCGCTGGTTGGTATCTGCCACTTTTTCAGTGGAGGCAGTCTGGCCGCCGCTCAGGCCGCAACCGGTAAGGGTGAGGAGGGCGGCAAGTCCTACCGCTGTGGATCCGCTGAATTTGCGCAAAGGTACCGCCTGTGTGAGTGCCCGAACGGGAGGGCACGAGGAATTGTTGACAATTTAGGTTAGGCTAACCTGCTCAACAACCGGAAATTGGGCGCCAGCGCGACTGTAATAATGTGCCGGGCACCACGAAAAAACCGCCACCCTCGTCCGGCGTGCCGTACGAGGGTGGCGGTGGGGTCATCAGGAGATGGCTGCGCCCGAGGCGTGCGTTCAGGTGCCCGGGACGAAACCGAGCTGCTTGTCCACGATGTTCTCCAGTCGTTCGCCTTTGCTGTAGCGGCGAAGATTTTCCACGAAGAGCTTGCCCAGGTCATCGAGGTAGTCCACGGTGTCGCCACACATGTGAGGCGTGATGATCACGTTCTCCAGAGCCCACAGTGGATGACCTGCAGGCAAGGGTTCCGGGTGCACCACATCGAGTGCGGCGCCCGCAATGGCCCCTGTGGTGAGGGCATTCACAAGGGCGTCGGTGTCCACGAGTTCCCCGCGTCCCACGTTGATCAGCCCCGCAGTGGATTTCATCGCGTCAAGCACCTCCGCGTCCACCAAGCCTTTGGTATCCGCAGTCAGCGGCGCTGCGAGCACCACGTAGTCATAGTCCTGGACCACGGAATCCAGGGAGCTGGAAGCATGGACTGTGCCGAAGTCAGCATCCCCGCCACGTGCGCTCCTGCCTGCGCCGTCCACATCCATGCCCACGGCCTGGAAAAGCGAAGCAACTTCGCGCCCAATGGAGCCGGTCCCCACCACAAGGGCGGACTGACCCTGGATTTTGCGGGTGGTCCTATGCTGCCAACGCTGGGCTTGCTGCAGCCTGAAGGAGGCCTGGGCGTCCTTGGCCATGTCCAGCACGAACCCGAGCGCGAACTCCGCAATAGCCCGTGAGAGCACCCCCCGGGAATTCGTATAAGTCACATCGCTTGCAACGAGCTCGTCAAACATCAACTGGCTCACCCCCGCCGCGGACACGTGCACCCACCGCAGCGACGAGGCCGCGGCCCAGTTCTCCCGTAGTGCCGGGGAGAACGAATGCCACTGATACAAAACATCCGCACCGTCCAGCGCCTCGGCCAGGCCGTCGGCCTTGGTAAGGCGCACGTCCGCGAGTTCCTGCACTTCCGCCAGCCGCGGCGGAAGTGCCTCGCGGTACAAGGCTGCTACAACGGGCCGCTTCCGCCCGTTGGAGAGACTCACGACGCCGGTGCTGCCGCTGGCTTACCGGCAGGGCTCGCGTCGATCGCGGTGACGGCGTCGATGACATCGATCGCAGCCAGGACCGCGGCGGTGAACTCCGTGGTCGTGGACGGGCCGCCGACATCGCGGGTGCCAAGGCCTTCACGCAGCACGGACTCGAACGCGGTCTGCAGGTGCGCAGCGGCTTCGGGGTGGCCGAGGTGGTCAAGCATCATCGCCCCGGACCAGATCTGCCCCACCGGGTTGGCCAGGTTCTTGCCTGCGATATCCGGTGCCGATCCGTGGACCGGTTCGAACAGGGACGGGAAATCCCCTTCCGGGTTCAGGTTTGCGCTAGGAGCCAGGCCGATGGAACCGGTCACGGAACTGCCGAGGTCGGACAGGATGTCGCCCAGGAGGTTCGAAGCGACGATCACATCCAAGGTCCAGGGCTTCAGGACCAAGTGCGCGGCAAGCGCATCCACGAGTTCATGAGTGACAGTCACTCCCGGGTACTTCGCCACGGTCTCGGCCACTACTTCATCCCAGAACGGCATCGTGTGGATGATGCCGTTGCTCTTCGTCGCCGACGTCAGCCGCCCGGTGCGCGCTGCGGCCAGGGAAGCTGCGTAGTTCGCTGCCCGGGAAACCCCAAGCCGGGTGAAAATGGTTTCCTGCACCGCGGTCTCGTGCGGGAGGCCACGGTAAGCGCGGCCTCCGACCTCCGAGTATTCGCCCTCGTTGTTCTCGCGGACGATGAGGATATCGATCGGTTCCTTGGACGCCAATGGCGAGGCAACGCCGTCGAGCGTTTTCACCGGACGCAAGTTGATGTACTGCCGGAATTCACGACGGATCGGAATCAACAACCCCCACAGGGACTCCGTGTCCGGAACCTCGGGGGAACCCACGGCGCCAAGGAAAACCGCATCGTGCCGGGCCAACTGCTCCAGGCCGTCCACGGGCATCATCCGACCATGCTGGAGGTAGTACTCCGAACCCCAATCAAAGTAAGTGAACTCAAGATCGATCGAATGCAGCTCTGCGATCCGCTCGAGGCAGGCGATGGCGGCAGGAACGACTTCAACGCCGATCCCATCCCCCGCGATTACCGCGATCCTGTGCTTGACGTTCAGTTCAGGTGTGCTCATGCTGTTGTCCGTTCGGTGGTGCCGGCCAGCTGCTGCCAGCCGGCGCCTGCTGTGGTGAGGTTGATGATGGTGTTCTTGGGTTCGGTCATTTCCCGCACTGCGTGTTTGACGCCTTCCCGGCCGACCCCGGATTTCTTGAAACCACCAAAGGGCATGGAATCGATTCGTACGTCGCTGGTTTCGTTGATCACCACAGCACCCACGTGCAGTTTCTCCGCGACCGCCAGCGCCAGATCCAGGGACTGGGTGAAAATCCCGGCCTGCAGCCCATACTCGGTGTTGTTGGCGGCGAGGATCGCGTCCTGGATGTCGATGAACGGCAGGACACTGACCACAGGCCCGAACACTTCTTCCCCAATAACCCGGCACTGGGCCGGAACGTCGGTCAGGACGGTCGGCTCGTAGAACGCTCCACGACGCTGACCTCCCACCTGGACCGTCGCCCCGGCGGCCCGGGCTTCTTCAACCCATTCCTCTACCCGGCGGGCTTCGGTCTCCGTGATCAGGGGACCAACATCGGTGCCACGGTCCAGTTTGGGGCCGGTCCGCAACGCGCGCGTGCCCGCCACCACCCGTTCCAGGACGTCATCAAACACCGAAATATGCGCATAGACCCGCTGCACGGACAGGCAATTCTGCCCTGCCACACCAAACGCACCGGCCACGACGGCTTCGGCCGCCTTCACCGGATCTGCGTCAGCGCAGATGATGGTGGCGTTGTTCCCGCCGAGTTCGGACAGGATCTTCTTCGCACCGGCAGCGGCAGCGATCCGATCCGCCGTCGCGGGTCCGCCGGTAAAGGAAATCAGGTCTACCTGCGGGTCGGTGACAAGGGCCTCTGACACGCCCGGTCCGGCAACGACGGCGGCAATCCGCCCCGTCGGAACGCCCGCCTCAAGCAGCAACCCGACGAGCGCGAGTCCCGTCAGCGGCGTGCGGCCGGACGGCTTAAGTACGACGCCGTTGCCTCCTATGAGTGCCGGCCCCAGCTTATGCGCGACCAGGTTCAGCGGATCGTTGAACGGCGTGATCGCCGCGACAATACCCACCGGCTTCCGGCTGTACCAGCCGATTTTGCCGGCCCCGGCCATGCTGTCGTCAAAACCCAGCGTCTCTCCGGCAAGTTCCCCGGACGCAGCGGCCGAGAGCCGCAGCGTCTCTACGCACCGTGCAACCTCACGCTCAGCCTCACGGATGGTCTTGCTGCTCTCCGCCGCGATGATGTTCGCAAAGCGTTCGGACTGCTCGCCCAAAAGCACAGCAGCTTTCTCCAGTGCGGCTCGACGGGCGCGCAGCGGCCAACCATCCTCCAGCAGATGCCGGTGAATATGGGCAACCGCTGCACGCACCTGCTGGGGACTGGATGTGCAGACGTTGCCCAGCAGGACACCATCCTCCGGGTCCCGCACCTCAAGCGTCAACTCGGATTTCTGCCATGCCCCCTCAAGAAACGCTCCGCCGGGGAGGCTGGCAAACCGGGCACGCCTGTAGGCGGTGTCTTCGAGCGATTTTGGGCGCGCTTCAGTCACGGATGTGTGTGAGGGCATGGGAAAGCCTTACCTGATCTACTTGACTCGGTCGATGATTTTTGCGGCTGCACCGATGAACGGCAGGAACCAGGGCGGGCCAAAGTGACCCGGGACGGGCGGATTCTTCAATCCCTCCCAGACGTTGGCGCTCTTGTCTCCGGACATGTAGTGCGCCATCCGCTTACCCATGTGCGCGGCCATCTGCACGCCGTGCCCGCTGTAGCACAGCGAAAAGTAGAGCCCGTCATGGACACCCGCGTGGACCATCTGGTCCATGGACAGGTCCACCAGCCCACCCCAGATATAGTCCACCTTGGTGTTGGACAAATAGGGGAAGAGCTCAAGCATCGCCTTGCGCAGGATCTCAGCGCTCTTGACGTCCGAGTCCGGGCTGGACAGGGCAAACCGGGCCCGCCCGCCGAACAGCAGACGGTTGTCCGGGGTGATGCGGAAGTAGTACGTCAGCATCTTGGAGTCCGACGCCTGCCGGCGGTTGGGCAGGATGCGGTTGACGACTTCTTCCGGCAAGGGTTCGGTGCAGATGATGAAACTGCCCACGGGGATCACGCGGCGCTGCAGCCAGGAAGTGACGGCACCGGTGTATCCGCTGGTTGCCACCAGGACCTGCTTGGCCCGGGTAATCCCGCGGGTGGTGTGCACGTCGTGGACCGTACCGGAAACCTTCTTCAGTTCCGTGACGCCCGCGTTCTCACAGATCAGTGCACCGGCATCGTGGGCAGCCTTGGCGAGCCCGTGGACGAACTTGCCCACATGCAGGCCGGCACCCATCGGGTCCAGCATGGCTCCCTGGTAGAAGTCCGTGCCGATTTCGCTGTGGATTTCGGACTTGGGGATGACCTTGACATGGTGGTCGGCAAGCTTGGCCAGGAGCTCCTGGGACTTCAGGAATCCGTCGTAGTGGGACTTGTGGAACGCCAGTGAGAGCTTCCCGAAGCGTTTGTAGTCGCAATCGATGGCGTTGTCGTGGACGAGCTTTTCGATGGTGTCGATGGCGTCGTTGTACTCGCGGAACATCTCAACGGCCCGTGGGCCGCCGTAGCGCTTGACCGCGGTGCTGAAGCTGATGGCCAACCCTGTCGTCGCCATTCCGCCGTTTCGGCCGGAGGCACCCCACCCCACGGTATGGCGTTCGAAGACAGCAACGCTGGCGCCTTGCTTGGCAAATTCCAAGGCTGCGGACAGCCCGGTGAAGCCGGCGCCGATGATGGCGACATCGACGTTCTCGGGCACTGGAGTGTTTCGGTAGTCGCCGGATGCCTCAGCGGTGTCCAGCCAGTAAGGTACGAGTTTCATGGTTGACCTTTCGTCTCAGGACTGATTAGAGACCGAGGTGCTTGTTGAGTTCATCCAAGGACTTAACAGTGAACAGGTTGTAGCCCTCGGTGATGGGGTCGTAGCCGCGGTCCAGCATGACGAGGTTCCGGAAGCCCATGTCGTGCATCGGATGCATGTCGTACCGCGTGTGCGAGGAGACGTGCAGGAAGTCTTCCGGCTTGGCGTTGAGGGTGTCCAGCATGTACTCAAAAGCCTGGTAGCGCGGCTTGTATGCCTGGGCCTGTTCAGCGGTGTAGACGGCGTGGAAGTCCGCACCGAGCTTCGGAATGCTGATATCGAGGAAGCTGGTGTCTGCGTTGGACAGTGCCACCAGCTTGTAGTTGTCACCCATCAGCTTCAGGGGGGCGGGCACGTCCTCGTGGGCAACCCAGCCGCGGACAGCTTCGGCGAACGCCGCACCGGCACCAGGGGTCGGGCCGATGCCCCATCGCTTGCAGACACGGTCGAAGGAATCCTGAAGGATGTCTTCGTAGGGCTTGTAGTCACCGAGAACCTCGTCGAAGCGGTATCCACGGAACTGCTTCTTGAACGTCGGCCACTGCTCTTCCGAGATGCGGCCATCAAGCAGTCGGCGGGTAGTGGGGTCGATGTCGAAGTTGATCAGGGTGCCGTAGACATCGAAGGAGATGTACTTCGGACGGAAGTTGGTCTCTGCCATGGTGATTTCCGTTCTTTCCGGGAGATGGAAGCGGGTTGGCCCCGCGGTTATGGAGGTGTCGCCAGAGCGGAACTGCGCCGGGAATATGGTGCGGCAAGCTCGTGTGGCGGCGCCCGGTAAAACGACTCTAAGACCCATAATTGTCAATTGTCAACAGTTGTGCAGTAGTTATTCAGAACCATTCTCAAGCGAAAACCTCGCGTTAAAGTTTCTGTAAATTGTTGACAATCTACTGTTCGAGGGGTTCCATTGCTGTAGGTGCCGGAGAGATGCGGATCACAAACATTTAGTTTCGGGATCCATAAGGCAGAGTTCCACGTCTCCCCGGCAACAACTCCCACCCCATAGCTAGAACCCTCGAAGGGAAGCACTATGAAGACTCGAGTCAAGGCACAAACCACGGCGGCAGGAATTGCCATGCTGCTTGCATTGAGCGCATGCGGCGGCGCCGCGAGCAGCCAGTCCCCCGACTCAGCGGGCACCAACAACACCACGGATATTTCCGAGGGTGTCCAGCCTGATGCT
>NZ_JBFBGW010000035.1:0-12867 GCF_040684895.1 Paenarthrobacter sp. NPDC089322 | reverse complement strand
CTTCCTCACGAAACACGGCATCATATTTTCTTCTGGGCGTGGACATCTGAAACGAATCTCCCATCAAGCTGTCTCAGAAAACCATACGACCGCAATCGCTCTCTCGATAGACGAGAGAGCGATCCGGAAAAGGGGGCCATAGGTGAGAGAGCGTTTTTTTGTGCTGTATAAATGTATACAAGTACACTGATTCGACGTCAGGCAGGCCATGGCAGAAACACAAGCCCGGAACACCGGGGCAAACCACGTCTATACCGAACTCAAGCGGCAGATCCTGAGCTTGGAACTCAAGCCCGGCACCCGCATTTACGAGCCTGCGATGTCGACCGCGTTGCAGGTCAGCCGCACCCCGCTCCGGGAAGCGATCCGCCGACTGATTTCGGAAAGCCTCCTGGAGCAGCAAGCCACCGGGGGAGTGCTGGTTCCCCAACTGGACGCGAAAGCAGTCTCCGAGCTCTACGACGTCAGGGCTGCGTTGGAGTCGCTCATGGCGCGGGAAGCATGCGCCAAGGCAACAGCCGAGGACATTGAAAGGCTGCAGGGACTCCTTGACCGCAACGCGGCCATGGTCGGATTCGCTGATGAAGCCATGAAGTACGGAGTGGCGCTCCACGCAGCCGTCGCGGGGATTGCCAACAATTCATGGGCGCAACGGTTCCACAACCAGATCGTCAGTCAGGTGGAACGCTACCGCTACTTCACCAACAACGCGCCGGAGCGTCGGGAAGAAGCCCTCGCGAATCACCGCCTGTTGGTGGAAGCCATTGCAGCCAAAAAGCCGGACCAAGCAGCGAAGATCGCATTCGACCACGTCATTGGTGCCCGGGACGAGACGCTTCGGGTGATCTCCGCGAAAGGCCTCGACGTCGAATGATCGGCGAACTCGGTCGTCGCTCATCCACGGCACTCCTGATCCATTCGGCCCTGATCCAGGCCGTCACGTTCCTGGTCCGGCCCGCGGCAACCTACCGGGCACTTGAACTCGACGTTCCTGCCTTCGCGCTCGGCGTCCTTGCAGCAAGTTATGCGGTCTTCCCCTTGCTGCTCGCCTTGCCCATCGGCTCACTCGTGGACCGCCTGGGTGAGCGTCGGCTCATGGCCGCGGGGTCCGCCGTCGTCCTTGCTTGTTCTGCGTTCCTGCTGTTCTGGGGCACATCGGTAGCGGCACTGATCGCCGGCACGGCGTTGCTTGGTGCCGGTCAGTTGGCGTGCGTGGTGGGGCAACAGGCAGTGGTGGCCAACAACGCTGCGGCCTCGAGGCTGGATTCTGCCTTCGGGTATTTGACGTTTGCGGCGTCGCTTGGCCAGGCGCTGGGTCCGCTGGCAATCTCGCTGGTAGGTGGTGCGTCCGTGCGCCCCGACACGCAGGCCATTTTTATCTTGTCCGTTGCCATGAGTTCCGTGCTTTTCGGGATGACGTTCGTTGTGTCATCCCGCGTCAGCGGCCGGGGACGTGGAATGAAAGGTGCCGGGCGCAGAAAGGGGAGTGCGGTTTCGCTGCTCAAGACCCCGGGCGTCGTCAGGGCACTGGCTACAAGTGCCACTGTGCTGGCCGTAGTTGACCTGACAGTGGTCTATTTGCCCGCTCTTGGTGCCGAACGTGGCATCACTGCGGCAACTGTCGGCTTGATGTTGGCTGTCCGGGCCGTGTTCTCCATGGTGTCCCGGCTCGGCCTGGGACGCGTATCCCTCAGGCTCGGGCGGATGAAACTGCTGGTGTTGAGCCTGGCTGTTTCGACCGTGTCCTTGGCTGTTGCGGCGATCCCCATGCCTGAGTGGTTGCTCTTTGTCGTTATGGCTTTCCTGGGACTGGGTTTGGGGATCGGGCAGCCGCTCACCATGTCCTGGCTGTCTGCGCAGGCCCCGGCCGGTCAACGCGGCCGTGCCCTTGCGCTTCGCTTGGCCGGGAACCGGGTGGGCCAAGTGGTCCTTCCCAGCGCCATTGGCGTGGTGGCTGTGGGCCTCGGTGCGGCCGGTGTGTTCCTTGCATCGGCGGTTGCTGTTGGTGGCACGATGCTGCTGTTGCGCGGGGTGCGGCTGGACGACTGAAGCGTCACTTTTTGCGGGCAACGTAGACCGCGACGGCGACCTCCCACGTGCGGGAGACCGCCGTCGAACGTTTTACAGGACAGCCGTCATGGCATCCCAGCCCCAACCAACAGCGAAGCGCGGCATCCAGCCGCCTCTGCCGTCGCCGGGGTAGTGCGCTGACCTTCGTCTCCTGGCCGAACGGTCCGGCGTGGACGCCTCCGTTTTGCAGGCCGGCCCTTGCCACCTACTCCGCAAACAGCGCCGCCAGGTCCTCCGCCGTCAACGACCCACCGGCCAGGGCATCGCCTTCCATGACATCCGCGAACAGCTGCGACTTCTTGGCTTTCAGCGCCATGACCTTCTCTTCGATGGTGTCCTTGGCAACCAGCCGGTACACCATGACGTTCCGGGCCTGACCAATCCTGTGCGTGCGGTCCACGGCCTGCGCCTCGGAAGCAGGGTTCCACCACGGGTCGAGCAGGAACACGTAATCCGCCTCTGTGAGGTTGAGCCCGAAGCCACCGGCCTTCAGCGAGATCAGGAACACGGGAGCCGTGCCGTTCTTGAACTCGCTCACCACATCTCCGCGGTTCCGGGTGCTGCCATCGAGGTAGCAGTACTCCACGCCCTCGGCATCAAGACGCTCGCGCACCTTGCCCAGGAACCCTGTGAATTGGCTGAAGATCAGCGTCCGATGCCCTTCGGAGATGATGTCCTCAAGCTGTTCGAAGAGCACGTCGAGCTTGGAGGACCGCACCCCGGACAACGAAGAATCCACCAACGACGCATCCAAACTCAGTTGCCGCAGCAATGTCAGCGACTGGAAGATCGTGAAGCGGTTCTTGTTGACGTCGTCGATCAAGCCGAGAATTTTCTGCCGCTCGCGCTGCAAATGCGTCTGGTACACCTTCTGGTGCCGCGGGTTGAGGACAACTTCGAGGACCTGCTCCTGCTTCGGCGGAAGATCCTTGATCACCTGTTCTTTGGTGCGGCGCATCATGAGCGGACGGACTCGACGGCGGAGCTTGGCCAGCTGCGCTGAGTCACCGTTCTTTTCCACCGGCTTTTGGTAGTTCTCGGCGAACCTCTTGGGGCTCGGGAACAGCCCCGGTGCCACGATGGACGTCAGCGCCCAGAACTCCATGAGATTGTTCTCCAGCGGCGTGCCCGTAATGGCCAGCTTGAAGCGGGCGGGCAGTTTCCGTGCGCACTGGTACGCCTTGGATTGATGGTTCTTCACGAACTGCGCCTCATCCAGCATGAGCCCGGCCCACGGCGAGGACGCGTACGCCTCGTAATCAATCCGGAACAGGGCATAGGAGGTAATGACGACGTCGGCACCCGCCAAAGCTTCGGAAGGTTCCGCACCGCTTTTGGCAAAGGTTTCGGTAACGGTCCGGACCACGAGACCCGGAGCGAAGCGTTGCGCTTCTGCGGCCCAGTTACTCACGACGCTGGTGGGAGCAACTACCAGGAACGGGGCACGCTTCACAGCATCAACGGGCTCTTCGGAACCAGCGGCACCGGAAACGGCATACTCCATCGCCGCGCAGATCAATGCAATGGCCTGCACGGTCTTACCCAGGCCCATGTCGTCCGCAAGCACTCCACCCAAGCTGTGCTTATAGAGGAAGCTGAGCCAGTTGTAGCCCTCCAACTGGTACGGACGCAGCTCAGCGTTAAGGCTGGCTGGAAGCGGCAGTCCGGTCACGCCGTCGTCGAGCAGCCCACCCACGGACTCACGCCAGGCAGCAGCCTGTTCGTCCACGATCCCCAGCTCCGCGAACTCATCCCAGAGCCCCGCTTGGAAGCGGCTGATCTGCAGGGTCCCGTCCTTGTTGTCGGGGTTGTCCTGCAGGGAACGGGCCTCGTCGATGAGGGCGCGAAGCTGGTGGAGTTCGGGCAGGTCGAGGGAGAAGTGGGCGCCGCTGGGCAGCAGCATGCGGGTCTGTCCCGCAGCAAGTGCCGAGAAGACTGCGGCGAAGGAAACAGGCTCGCCTTCGAGTGTGATGACAATGCCGAGGTCGAACCAGTCACCGCTCGCGGTTTCCTTGGTGGAAATTGAGACAACGGGGGCCTCTGCGGCCTCGCGGTAGTCGGCGATGTCACCGGAGGTTTCCACCACGACGTCGGGCAGTTCCTTGAGTGCCGGAAGCACCTCTTCGGTGAACGCGAGTGTATCCAGGCCGCCGAGCTCGGCCGTGGCCGTGAGCCGCGGAGCACCCCAACCACCGGTGGCCGATTCAGCCAACGCCGGGACGATTTCCCACGGGTGCCCCAGGGATTCGAGGATGCGGGCCTCAGCCACGTCGTCGCGGTAGCCGCGGTCCTCCGGGTGCCGCCAGAGAGGCTGGGCCGTCACGAGCGTTCCGGAGGTGTAGTGCCACTCCCAGTGCAGCCGAACCTTGTGGTCAGTGCCGTAGTTGGCGAGCAGCGACAACGTCGGCACGGCCAGCGTCGGAAGCTCCACCGAATCATCCGCAGCCTGCACCGGCGTGGACTGGCGCAGCTTGGGGTAGAACGAGGTCAGGAACCGGCCCTCATCCTCGGCAGGAATGGTCAGCGTGGAGCCCTCGCTGACGAACTGCAGCAGCTCGTCGGTGATGCCACCTTCCAGCGGAGCAAGGGTGATGAGGTTTCTCTGCGGCGGCACGCCAGGCAGCGTCTCCGGTCCGGCATGCGTGAAGAAGATCCCGGTGGCCGGCTTTCCCAGGAAGCCCACCGTTCCGGCATGCACGGCGTCCCCGCCCACGGTCACCGACGGCGCAAGCTGCAGGCCGCCGTCGGGCTTTTCCCCTGCGGTTCCGTTGGCGCTCAGGCGCGCCAAACTGAGTCCGACGACGGCGGGTTGCGTCTCCACCCGGACAGGCTCGCTCCCAGCCGCGTGGATAAGCGGAATCCCGGCTTTGTTGGCCTCATCAAGGAGGGCCCACAGGTTCTTCCCGGCAAAGTCATTCAGGCTCAGCCACATCGCTCCGGACGGTTGAGACCGTGCATTGGGGGCACCGTGCGCTGCCAGGAAGGTTTGGAGCCACTCGACCTGGTCCTCGTTGAATTCGCGGCGGAAGCTGACGTAGCTGAGGTTGTTCCAGGAGACATCGCCCCGGATCCACTTGCCTTTGGCGCCCATCATCACGGGGCGGGCCTTCAATTGCCTGACGCTTCTCATGGGGTCGCGTCGACCGGTGTAGGAGAAGTGGGCAGCCGGTTCCTCCACCTCGAATTGGAGTGCAAGCGGAATGCCTGCCGCGCTCGGGGCAGCACCCGGCTTGGCAATCAACCTGTTGAGGGCAAGTTCCCAAGCCGGACGGGCTCCCGCCTGGTCCGGGCGGGCTGTCTGCAGGCCCGGCGCCTGCGAAAGCAGTTGCGCCCGGATGCTGGGGTGGTCTTCTGCCGTGAACAGGAGGGCGGCGACGTGTTTACAGTCTTTGCGGACCGGGCAACTGCAAATGCCCACCGTGCAGCTCCAGCCGTTGGGCTTGCGGACCAGCTTGGCCGACGTCGAATACGGTTGGGGACCATTGCCGCGGACCTTTCCGAGGAGCAGCCCGGTCCCCGAATCGAACGAAATCCCGCTCACGCGGCTGCCCATGGCATACGCCAATCCGGCCGCGAGGGAGCGGTCGTTGATGGCAGGGGTCTGGATGGCGAGTTCCCAATTTTCGTCCGTGGTAGACGGCATGCGTAAGGGCTACTTTCGGCAGGAGGTTATCTGCTCAATCTTAGTCAGCAGGGAACAGCCCCCAAACTTCGCCCAGCGTTAACCTCTACCTCGACCGGCGCGCAGGTTCCCCCGATTACGTTGAAAGGGTCCGGAGCACCACCAGCTTTTAGCAGTGAGGATTTCCCATGACTACCAACGAGTACCCCGTCGTCCTGAACAAGGCCAGCTTCGAAGCCGGCAATGCGGACGTAGTGGATTCCAACGTCAACGTCGTGAACGAGATGTACGCGGAGCTCCTCAACAGCGACGAAATCGCGCCGGCTGCGCTCAACAGCTACTTTGTGGACTTCTACCTGACGCAGGCACTGGCCGGCGGCTTTGCCCAGTATGTGTTCACTGCCCCCGAGCGTGAGGAAGTAGACGGCTTTGTCCGCGCAGGGCTGGAAGGCATGGGAGCCACCCGTCACCTGGACCTCTTCAATCGCACGGCCGCTGCCTTTGACGCCCTCACGGAAGACGAAGCCGAGGCCTACCTCGACGGCGACCTGGACGAGTCCGAGCCGGCCGTCGGCGCTGTGGCCGTACTGGATGAGCTCGATGGCGAGTTCGAGGCCCTGCTTGAGGAAGAGGACATCATCGACCTCAACGCAGCCTTCCTTCGGGGACAGTCCAACCTCCTGGTTCTGACTGAGGAAGAACTGGAGGCCCACATCGCCGAGCGCGTCGCCCAGATCCCGGACCTCGAAGAACGCCAGGCCGAAGCGGAGGAAGAAGCCCTCGCCAACGCCCCCGAGTTCGAGGTCATCATCCGCGAACTGTGCGACATTGCCGGCTACGCGCTGGAAAAGATCACCATGGGGGACCCCAACTACGATCACGACGGCGTGACCACCCTCGCCTGGCATTTCTCCACCGACCACGGCGACTACATCATGGTGGAGGACGACGACGAAGCCTTCATGATCCATCCGGAGACGAAGGAAATCATCGCGGCCGTAGAGTTTGAGGAGTCCGAGGACTTCGTGGAGGCTTAGCTTTCATCGCCGCCGGGCGGTCGACATCCTCCGCGTGCTGCGCGCGCTTCCGGATGTCGGCCGCCCGGCTTTGTTTAGCGGTTCTGGTCCAGCGCTTTGGCGAGGTAGCCCAGCAACTCGTCGTCGACGTCGTCAATTGACCTGAGCCGGACGCGGCGATCGAAGTAGTCTCCTTCACGTACTTTCACGGCTTCGAGCCGACCCTCAGCCGGGGCGTCCAGGCGCAGGGCTACGTCCACTGTCGTGTTGTTCGTGCGAGTGACTTGGGCAAATTTGCGGCGGGGGCTGTGCAGCGAGACGTACCCTTTGCGCATCTGGATCCCCACGCCCTCGGTCTCCGCTGACCAGGCCAGGAGGGCGTCGGCGATCGGGCGGAGCCCGGGGTGGTTGGCGTACTGTCCGTCGATAAGTTCGTCGGCGTCACGGAGCATGAACTCGGGGTAGCCGAACATCTCCCACGAGACTGCGTACTGCGCGTAGCCGGTGATGCCGTGCTCCTCGCGCATCCAGTTGCGCAGCTCGGCGTCGTTCTTCAGTCCCTTGGCCCGGCCTTGCGCGGCCCACCAGTGAACGTCATGGCCGGACTTCCGCAGGAGCAGCTCCTGGTTGCTGTCCACCATGGTCTGCCAAGTCTTGGCTGCTGTTGTGAAGTTCGAAGTCTCACTCATGTCCCGATCGTAGCCCGGCATGTCCGGCCGGTTGCCGTCGAGACCGTGGCTTATTTCTGATCCAAGGGCTGTTCGTGGAGGGCATTCTGGAATTGACTGACCATCTCTTGGCGGAAGGCCTCGAAGTCACCAGCAAGGGCAAGCTCAGCGAGTTTCTCATGCTCAACAGCGATGTCATGAAGATCGCTGTAGGTGCGGTGGTCAATCGCCAGGTACAGCCGGAGCTTGTTCTCCCACCCGGTCCACATGTTCTGCAGCGCGGCGTTCCCGGAAAATTCGTAGAAGAGCCTGTGGAAGCGAAGATGGGCGTCGATGCTGCCCGGGATGTCGTTCGTATCGGTAGCCCGGTAGAGTTCCTCGATGGTTTGCTTCAGCCGGAGATGCTCGGCCCCCCGCAACGTGGGGGCCGAGAGCTCAGCGGCATACGGTTCAACCAGGATGCGCACAGCAGCGATCTCAGCGACGTCACGGGCACTGACTTCCACGACGAAGGATCCACGGAAGGGGATCTTGACGACCAGCCCTTCCTCCTCAAGTTTGGTCAGCGCCTCGCGTAGCGGGGACCTGCTGATGCCGAGGTCCGCGGCGATGTGCGTCTCGCGCAGTTGTTCCCCGGGAGGCACGGTCCCGTCAAGGATGGCGGTGCGGAGCACTCGGTACACACCATCCGGCGTGGTTGTCCGTTGCTCATGCCACTCGAACTTGCGGTTCATGTGCTGCCTCCTTGTCGATTGTCGATTATACCGGGAAACGCATGTCACACCGCGATGGCCGTGTACTTGTACTCCAGGAACTCGTCGATGCCGACCTTTCCGCCTTCGCGTCCAAGCCCGGACTGCTTGACCCCGCCAAACGGGGCTGCAGGGTTGGAAACCAGACCGGTGTTCACCCCGAACATTCCGACCTCAAGTTCCGCCGGGAAGCGCATGGCCTTGTCCATGCTTTCCGTGCTCATCAGGTCGGAGTCCCGTGCCACATCCACCAGGACGGTGGGGGAGTAGAAGTACCCGGGGCCTTCCGGCCGGCTTTCGCCGGTCAGGACCCTTGCTCCCTTCGAGACGGCATCTGCTACGAGGCTTTCGACCTTTCCACGCTTTTCCGGTCGATGAGGGGTCCGACGTCGGTACCAGCCATTGCGCCGTTGCCTACCTTTAGTTCTGACATCTTTTTGGCGAACTTTCCGCTGAATTCCTCCATGACGGAACGATGCACGAAGAAGCGGTTGGCGGCTGTGCAGGCTTCGCCCATGTTCCGCATCTTTGCCACCAGGGCCAAGGATGTCAGGGGTGTTAAGGCCGCGGGCTTGAAGACCATGGTGCAGCTGGCTGCGACGGCAGGAGCAATCTTGCGGGTGCCCATTGCGAGCGGGAAGTTCCACGGAGTTACCAAGACGCAAGGACCAATAGGTTCACCGGGAAGGTGGAGGCGTTGGCTGCCTCTTGCCATGTGCCGTCAATGAAGATTGTCAACAGTTTGCGACCCCGGGGACGAGGGCCCTCGGCGGCCCCGGGCCCGCTGAGGGCACCGCTCCTGGCCCCCATGAAACACGAAAGAACTCCCGGCGAACTCAGTAGCCGGACGTGCCGCCGCCCTTGATCATCTCGCCGTCCGGGCTCACGAGGTACCAGACGTTCATGACGCCTTGGCCCAGCACATCGCCCGGTGCCTTGTCCTGCGCGAAGTAGTACAGCGGCATCCCGTTAAGCGTGACTTGCTTCTTCCCGTCTGGTGTCGCGATGGTTCCCACAGTGCCCGTGACGCCATTAACGGCGGGTGCGTCCGACGTCGTCGTAAAGACCGGCCAAGCAGCCAGGCAGGCGGCCGTGCAGGCGCTGGTTCCCGAGTCCTTGACGTCCTTGGTGAAGAAGTAGAGGCTCATGCCTTTGCTGTCCACCACGATCTGCCCGGCACTTGAGGAGGCCACCTTCATCTCGGCTCCCGCAGCGGCGGGGCTGGAGGCGGCAGGGCTGGACGCTGCCGGGCTTGAGGTGGCGGGGGAAGTAGTTGCTGCCGGGGACGTGGTGGTCGTTCCCGGGCTGCCGCCGCACCCGGCCAGGGCGGCGGCCAGGACCAATGCTCCGAGACCAAGCGTGAAGTGCTTTTTCATCTTTAGCTCCTTTAACGAGCCGGCCGGGATGGACCGGCGCTAACCCGTACGACGCTTGCGGGGGAAGAATGGTTCAAGGTACTGAACCATTTCCCGGCGACCGGCGTCGTATGGAAGTAGGGCAGCAAGAGGAGGTGGCCATGCCGTTGGACGAGGATGTAGTGGCCGCGATTTACCGCGACCACGGCACGGCCCTCAAACGCTTCGTGCTCAGCTGCACCCCCGATACCCACTTGGCCGACGACGTCGTCCAGGAGACCATCCTCAAAGTGTGGCAGCACGCTCCGCAGATCACGGGGAGTCTGCGCAGCTACCTTTTCAGGACAGCCCGCAACGTGATCATCGACAACTATCGCAAAGCGCAGCGGCGGCCCAGCGAGGCAGGGGAACACGACCTGCCGGACCACGCCGCCACCGAGCGCGTCGACGAGCTCTTGAACAGGGTGCTCATGGAGGAAGCGTTGCTGCGGCTCAGCCACGAACACAGGGAAGTCCTGGTGGCCCTGCACTACCAGCGCTACACCGTCAGCGAGGCCGCACTGCAGCTGAACATCCCCGCGGGCACTGTGAAATCCCGGGCTTTCTATGCTGTGAAAGCCCTCCGAACGATCCTTGATGAAATGGGGGTGGAACGATGACCGGCAACTCCGTCCACCAACTGCTGGGCGCCTACCTCCTGGGCGGGCTGGGCCCTCAGGAAGCACGCGAGTTTGAGGAGCACCTTGCCGGCTGTGCCCACTGCCGGGGCGAGCTCGAGGCCTTGGAAAGCCTGCCCGCCCTCCTCGACGCCGTTCCGGCCGCGGACGCGGTGGCGCTCACGGTTGCGCCTGCGCCCGCGGAATCAAAGCCGGAGCAGCTTCCGCAGAAGGTCCTGGTTGAGTTGTCGGCGCGTCGGCGGACATCACGACGGCGATGGGCGGCTTTGGTTGGTGCAGTTGCCGCTGCGTGCCTTGCCGTGGGATTCCTGGCCGGCCCGCTCCTCAACCAACCACCCAAGCCAGACGCTACCTACTCAGTCCAGTCGGGCGACGGCCTGCAGCTGACCGTGGGCATGGTGAAGAAGAACTGGGGCACGGAACTGGAAGTCGAAGGCCGGAGCATGCCTCTCGAAGGCACGTTATATCTCTGGGTCAAGGGCCGCGACGGTGCCGAGGAACGCACCTGCGGCTGGACTGCTACACCGAGTGGGCGCATCAAGATCACGGGCGCTACGCCTGTTCAGCTCGCCGGGATTGCGGGCGTGGAACTGCGGGACGACGCCCAGAGGACGGTGGCTTCTATCTCGGTTCCCTGAGATTCCCTGACCGCAGCTCGGCGATCAGCTCCGGATCCTCGCAGGCCCGGGCGAACGCCTCGATCCGTCGTTCAATCTCCCGGCCCAAAAGCCACGTTCCGATCCTCTCGGCGAGCGGCTTCAACCAAGCCGGGCGGCACGAAAAGGTGTACTTCCAGACCGCGCGCGTGCCGCCGTCGTCGGGCGTGAACCGCCAGCCGCCGCCGAAGTTCTCAAAGAACCACGGCCCGGCCACCATGGTCATGCCCACGTTGCGGGGCGGCGCGTAGGAAACATATTCGCTGACCATGGTGAGGCCCATGCGGGAGACCGTTCTGGTGCGAACGCCCTTGCCAGCCGCCCGGGCGCCGTCCACGTAGCTTTGCGCAGATATGAACGGATCCCATTTGAGCCTGAAGTCGCCAGTGGTCTGCGACAGGGCAAAGGTCGTCTCCGGGTCCAGACGGATCAGCCTTTCAGCACGTACTTGCGGCATGTCAGGCCGCCTGTCCAGAGCCGAACACCAGGAAGACCAGGAAGGTCACGACAAAAACGTTCAGACCCATGAGCACGAGTCCGATGATTCCTGTGATGCGGCCAGCGTTCATCCGTCCGGCGCGGAAAACGGCCACCAAACCACTGACCACAGCCACGATGGCCAGCAGGACCGCGACCCCCGCCAGGATCAGCGCACCGAACCACCAGGCGTCGTTGCCTTGGTTGTAGCGGCTTATCGACGAAGCGATGGCCGCAACGCCCAAGGGAATGCTCACCACGGCAGCAACCGGGGAGAGCACCGCGGACACGATGCTGGTGATCCCTGCGCCCAGGCCGCGGGTGCCGGAACGCTGTGGTTGCTGGTAGTACCCGACCGGTGGCTGGTAACTCATGAATCCCCCAAAGTCCGTTGTTTAGAGCTTGCGGTAGGTGAGGTCGAAGATCATGCGGCCGGCCTCATGCGCCTTGTTTTCGAAGCTCGTCCGAATCCGGCCCTCAAAGCGCGGAGCCCAGCCGCCTTCCTCATCAATGCCCTCGTTCGGGCCGGTGTGCTCGGTGCTGACCGGCGCGCGGCCTTCCTTGACCGGCGCACCTCCCACTACGGATTCGACGCCGGATTGCCACACTTGCGTCAGCGGGCTCTCCTCGCCGCTGCGCTCGCCTTCGTGCATGTTCTCGAACTCCGTGGAACCAGCGAGGACCTCGCGGACGTGGACGGCGTAGTTCGACCAGTCCGTGGCGATCCGCCAGTAGCCACCCTTGACCAAGGCCTTGGCGGCAACGGCAGCAAAGGCCGGCTGGATGAGTCGGCGCTTGTGGTGGCGTGCCTTGTGCCACGGATCAGGGAAGAATACCCAGATTTCGCTGACTGAGCCGGCCGGAAGCATCGACTCCAGAACCTCCGGAGCGTTCGCCTCCACCACGCGGACGTTCGTCAACCCGCGGCTGTTGATCTTCATGAGGGTGTTGGCCAGCCCAGGTGTGTAGACCTCCACGGCCAGGAAGTCCTTGTCCGGGTTCTGCTCCGCCGCGTGGACAACGGCGTCCCCCAGGCCCGAACCGATCTCGACGATCAGGGGAGCCTTGCGCCCGAAGACTGCTTCGGCGTCGAAGGTGTAGTCCGGGTGCACCGAGGTGTTGGCAACATGGCG
This sequence comes from Paenarthrobacter sp. NPDC089322, assembly GCF_040684895.1. NCBI lineage: Bacteria > Bacillati > Actinomycetota > Actinomycetes > Micrococcales > Micrococcaceae > Paenarthrobacter > Paenarthrobacter sp. NPDC089322. Next base: position 441 of record NZ_JBFBGW010000035.1, on the reverse strand, counting down.
GGGAACCTGGACCGCCCAGCGCTCGGCGTGTTCTTCCCACGCAGCCTGCCGCCGGCCCTGCAGGCGGGTGCCACGGCGCACAAAACTGACCGGCCGGCCACCGTAGGTACCGAAGGAAGCCTGGCTGCCGGGCGTGATAGGTCGCGGGGAATCTGGGGTTTCACTCATCCATTCCAGAATACTTGGCCTCTATGCCCAGCAGAGGCGGACGTCTGGCTAGGGCCGTTTCGAGGGAGTGTTCAGATTTCTTGGCCACGTTCGCGAGCTGTATGAGGACCGCCTTAGAGACAAGGGCATCTCCTGGTTACACGCCCAGGAGTCTTCCAGTGAGTCACGCCCGTAAACCGATCCTCTACCGGACACCACAGGGATAACCTGTCCGAATAAGCGATGTCATGGCCGCATTCGTTGGATAGTCTCAGCTGGTGACTGACTACCGGC
>NZ_JBFBGW010000034.1:0-13684 GCF_040684895.1 Paenarthrobacter sp. NPDC089322 | reverse complement strand
GTCAAGCCCCAGGAATTCGTGGACCTCCAGCACGAGGCCGAGGAGATCGGGTTCCTGGGCGTGATGTCCGGGCCGCTGGTGCGTTCCTCCTACCGGGCCGGCCGGCTCTGGGCCACCGCGATGCGCAAGAAAGGCCGGGACATCCCCGAAGCCCTGGCCCACATCGAGTCCTCCGGCACCACCCGCCAGGAAGCCTCCACCATCCTCGCCGCCCACGGCTGAACTCCAAGCGCCTCAACATAGGACCCTTATGCTTCCGACACGAGTTGAAATCATCCCTACTAGCGGCATCGTGGACGCTATCAGCAGGGTTCTCCCGGCGAATGCCACAGTCAGCATCACGTGCCTTCCGCATCACGGAGTGGAACCCACGGTCCGGACGGCCCTCAAGCTCAGTGAGCTCGGCTTCACCGCCATCCCGCATATCGCAGCGAAGTGCGTGGATGGCCGGGAACAATTGTCGGCCATTCTCCGGGATTGTGAGTCCGCCGGTATCTCGGAAGTTTTCGCCATCGGCGGCGACGCGGCCCATGCTGCCGGCCCATACACGACCGGCCTCGAACTGCTGCGCGATATCGCCGACATCACCGGTGGCACCATGAGTGTAGGGGTGGCGGGCTACCCGGAAGGACACCCGAACATCAGCGGCCTTCAGCTGGTGGACGCCTTGCTGGAGAAACAAGAACTGGCCAACCGGGTAATTACGCAGATGTGCTTTTCCGCCGACGCCATCCACGACTACGCCGCCCTGCTTCGCCGGGAAGGCGTCAACCTTCCGGTGATTGCCGGCGTCGCGGGTGCTGTCCCCAAAGCCAAGCTCATTTCACTTGCCACCAAAATCGGCGTTGGCACCTCGGTGAAGTTCCTCAGCCGCAAGGGGCCGCTCGCAAGGCGCCTCCTGATGGGTGAACGCTACACACCGGATGCCCTCATCCATGAACTCGCAGCCCGGCCAGGCATTGCAGGAATCCAGCTCTACACCTTCAACTCGGTTGAGGCACTTCCGGAACAGGAACCGCTCACGGACGGAGTCAGCTGACCCACCGCCTGGTCCAAGACCCCAAGCAGTAGTACGACGGCGGTCCGGTCGCCTTCCGAGGTGACCGCACCGCCGTCGTGGTTTAAGCAAACCAGCCCGACCTCCCGGGTCCGCGTAACACTCCACAAACCCTCGAACGCCCGCGCAGTTTTTGCTCAAGACGGCCACAATGTTCACGCAGCCCGGCGCGAGCCGGTGACGGACAAGCCCTTGGAGGGCTGCCAAAGGCCGGGCAGGGCAGCCCGTAAAACTGAGTACACCTCCGGAGGTCTCCAGCCAGGCCGGCAGGGCACGTGCCGGATGCCCTGCATCCCAACGCCGGCAAGGAAAAACTGCTCCCCGAAACCCCCTGCAAACCTGGCCTGATGACATCGGTCGGCGGCACCCAAGCAAGTAGTCCACTTTTCAAAAACTGAGTACTCGGCGAGCGGACCAGCGTATTCCCGACCCTTTGGTCGGGCGAAAAACTTGCGTACACCCGGGAGTAGCCACAGGTGGTTTGCGGACTGAAACATTGGGGTCATCGCTTCATCCGACGAAGACGATCGGATGCTGGGGGTTGCGATGCGGCTCCCCGACGTAGATCAACTAAGGAGCCTTATCATGCGCAAGCTTTCCAAGAAGAGCCGGATCACCGCCACCGTTGCAGGCGTGGCACTCGTAGCAGTCGGCGGCGGCGCGGCCTACGCCTACTGGACCACCACGGGTTCGGGCAACGGCTCGGCCACCAACGCAGCCGGCGGGGGAACTGTCACGCTGCACGCCACGTTCGACGCCGGCCTGGCCCCGGGCAACGAAGTTTCGGTCGCCTACACGGCTGACAACTCCACCACCTCGAGCACGGTGGTTGGAGCCCTCAGCGCAAACGTCGCCACTAACGTGGCTGCTTGCCTTCCCGAGTGGTTCGAAGTCACTGCCGTCACCAGCAACTCGCCTGTGGCTGCCAACTCCACCGGCACCTCCGTGGGCTCCGGCGTCCTGAAGTTCAACGACAGCACCACGGTCAACCAGGATGCCTGCAAGTCGGCAACTGTGACCGTCAACGTCAGCAGCCTGTAGCTCTGACACAGCCGGGGACTGCCCTTCGACGGCGGTCCCCGGCTTGCGCTTTCAACGCACCGGGACATCACCCGTCTTCCTATCCGCACTCCGCATCCGTCCGAAAAGAGCTTCCATGGACCACCGGCCAGAGCGCACTACGCCATTCCATCGGGCTGCAGTGCCCCTCCGCGCGCTGCTCCTTGCGATCATGGTGGCGTTGGTTCCCGTGACGGCCCTCGCCGCGAGCGGGCAGGGCGGCCAGGCAGGCGCTGCCAAGGTCAAGGGGATCACGGTGTCGCTGTCGCCCTCGAGCCGCAGCGTTGACCAAGGGCAGGGGGCCAGCTACACAGTGTCTGCGACGTCAACCAACGGCTTCGCCGGGATGGTGACGTTCGCCGTCGAAGGCCTTCCGGTCGGAGCGGCAGCCGCATGGTCGCCGTCGTCGGTGGTTTTGGCGTCCGGTAGCACGAAGCAGGTGACCCTCTCCGTTTCCACTTCTCCTACCACCCCGGCCGGTAAGGCCAACCTCACGGTCAAAGCAAGCAGCGGCAGCATCCAGTCCCAGGCTGTTGCGGCACAGCTTCATGTCCAGGAGGTCAAGCGGACCTTCACTGTTTCGGGATCTGTTGATGGGCTGCTCGCACCGGGAGTGTCCCGTCCCCTGAACCTGCAGATCTCCAACCCCGCCGGCAAGAACATCGGCGTGACCAATCTGACCGTTGCCGTCAGTGGCGTAGTGCGCACCCCGGCGGCGGTCGCGGCGAACCTTCCATGCACACCGGCCGATTATCAACTCACGCAGTACACGGGAACGTACCCGTTGACGGCTCCGTCCGGCGCCAGTTCGCTCTCGTCGCTCGGAGTGCCCCAGACGAAATGGCCGCAGGTCAGGATGCTGGACACCCCCCAGCTCCAGGACGGTTGCAAAGGCGCGGCCCTCCACCTCACCTACACGGGAACGGGACAGGCGGACTGACATGACGACGACAACCAGCCGGCATATGGCGATCCGCAACGGCCGCCTCGCCCGGACAGCAGCAACCACCGCGGCCCTGTGCTTCCTCGGCGGTGTTGGCTCGGCCTACGCCTACTGGGCAACCACCGGTGTGGGCAGCGGATCTGCGGCCAACGGAACCATGCAGACCGTCACGGTGGACGCACTCGTCCCGGGCGACACCCTGCAGACCAGCCTCGTTCCCGGAGGCACCGCTGACGTCATCCTCCGCGCGTCCAACCCGAATGCCCACGCCGTCACCGTGTACGGGTTCTCCACCACGGGAGCAGTGACAGCGGACGCCGGTCACCCGGGTTGCAGCCCCACGGGCGTCACGTTCACACCGCCCGCAACGTTGCTTGAGCCGGTGATCATCCAGGCCAATACCTCCATCCTGCTGACACTTCCGGAGGCTGCCAGCATGAGCACGACGTCACCCTCGGCGTGCCAGGGTGCCCAATTCGATATCCCCGTCACCTTGGAGGTACGGAAGTGAGCCGGCATCGTCAACCCACCGCTGCGCCCGTGCGCCTGGGCCCGTGGAATCGCCTTCTGGTCATCGTGCTCGGAGTTCTTCTCGTGTCATGGGGCGGGCCCGCGGCCAGCGCCTTTTGGAGCTCGGTCAGCAGCAACTTCGGCGCGGCCAAGGCTGACGCCCTCGCTCAGGGCGCCACACCAACCACGGTCGTGACCGGCAGCGACGTCACGGTCACTTGGGCGGCAAGTTCGACGGCGGCAGGACGTTCCGCCACCGGCTACAGCATCGCCCGCTACAGCAGCGCGACCGGCGGCACCAAAGTGGACGCCGCCGGTACATGCGCGGGAACCGTCGCTGGCCTGAGCTGCGTGGACAGCGTCAACTCCGGCACGTGGTACTACGTGGTCACTCCGTCGCTCTCGCTGTGGCAAGGGGTGGAAAGCGCCCGAAGCGCAGCGACGGTCATCGATTCGTCCCCACCGGCCGCGCCTGTAGTGACTGCTCCTGCTTACGTGAACCTCGGCAATATCAGCGCTGTCCCGGTAAGCGGAACTGCAGAGGCAGGATCCACCGTTGTCTTGACCGTTACGGACACCGGCAGCCAGACGCTCACCAGGACTGCCACCGCCAACGGTTCCGGCGCTTGGACGGTAGCTGCGTTGAACCTCAGCGCCTTCACGCCCGGCACCATTACGTACTCAGCACAAGCAACCGACGCGGCTGGCAACACTGGCTCCGCTGGAACTGCAACGTCCATCAAGGACGTCACTGCTCCCACGGTCACCGGGGTTCAGCTCAGCAACGGTGGGACCACGGTGGGCAAGGTGGAACGTGGAGATTCGGTGACGCTCACGTTCTCTGAGCCACTCAACGCCAACACCATCTGCAGTTCGTGGACGAACAACAGCACCTCCACGCAGACGCAGAACGGAAATGGAGCAAACACGGTGGTGGTGAACATCAGCGCAGCAGACGTACTCACGGTCACTGGTGCAGGCTGCCAGACCTTGCGGGTGGGTCCTGTGTCACTCGGGGCGGACTACACGTCCTCGGCGCTGACCTTCGGCGGGAACAACAGCGGCGCCAGCATGCAGTGGAACCCCACGGCCAAAACGCTCACCATCACGCTGGGGGCAGGCACAGCGGGCGGAGCCACGGTGCAGTCCACTACGGTGTTCCCCAGCTACACCCCGGCGTCCGGACTGACGGACGTGGCCGGCAACCCCCTCGCGACAGCTTCCGCCCAGGGAGCACCGTCCCGCTTCTAGCCCCCGGGTTTGTGTACAGCTAATGCCCTGTCTGGGGCGTGTTTTAGGGCACTATCTGTACACAAACCCGGAGTAGTCCAACGGCCGGAGCGTAACCTTGGAACCGGACGCCAGTGCCGCCGTCGTACGTTTGATCCTGCGACGAAAGGCGAGCCGCCCCTTGAAGGCTGTAGCGGAAATCTTCACGATGGGTCCGGGCAACAAGGACCACCATCCCGCCCTCCGCTGCGCAGTAGGTGTATTTGTTCCGCTGATCACCCTGACCTTGATCGGGCGGCTTGATCTGGCGGTGTTCGCCTCATTCGGGGCGTTCACGGGCATTTATGGGCGCAACGAGCCGCACAGTCTCCGCTTCCGGAGCCAATTGCGGGCCGGCGGCTTCATGCTTTTGGTGATCCTCTTCGCAACGCTGACAGCCAGGGTCGCGCAAGCTTGGGGGATCGGTGGAGCAGAGTATTCCTGGTTCCTCACCGCGGCCACGACTCTTGTTGCCGGCATTTGTTCCGTGGTGGTGGCCGCGTGGCGACTCCGTCCGGGAGGCTCCCTCTTTCATATTTTCGCCTTCGCTGCGATCGCCTCCATTGCTGCACAGCCGCCGTTATGGGAGGCGATGCTGGTTACGGTCCTGACCACGGCTTTCTGCCTGGTGGTTGGCATGTCCTCGCGCGTGCTCAAGAGTCACCGGACACCGTGGAAGCGACCGCCACCCATCCGGCACACATCTCCTGAGCGACGGGCGATGTGGCTGGAAGGCGCCGGCTATCTGGTAGCGGCCGGGCTGGCCGGAACCATCGCCACTGTGGTCGGTGAACGGCTCGGTTTTGGCCACACGTACTGGGCGATGGTGGCTGCCGTGGTTCCGTTGGTGGGTCACTCGACTCGGCACCGCGTGAGCCGCGGGATCCAGAGAATTGCCGGAACGGTGATCGGGTTGGTGCTGCTTGCCGGCATTCTGTGGCTCAATCCCGCTCCGTGGGCGATGGTCCTGGTCATTGCCGCCTGCCAGTTCGGCGCAGAAATGTTCATCGCCCGGCAGTACTTGGTTGCGCAGGTTTTCGTTACACCATTGGCCTTGATCGCCACCTTGCTGGCTGCGCCGGTGGACCCTGGACTGCTGCTGCGCGATCGTATCGTCGAGACGGTGATCGGAGCCGTCATCGGTGTTGCAGTGGTTGTGGCCCCGGTTCTTTGGCGTCGTATGAGTGCCGGGCGTTCTGTTTAGCTCGCTGGCCACGCCCCCGGTAGGCCGAGACCCTCGGTATGACACCCCCTCCGTTGGACACAAACTCATAAGTACACATATAACTAGATAAACAAGCTACTTATGGAACTAATTGTGGGAGAGACGATGACGGTCGCACTGCGTGAAGAAAGCTCCAAGCCAGTAGCTGAAGAAACAGGGGTTCTCCCGGTGAAAGTGGCCGTTCCGGGAGGCGGGAATGGCGAACTGGTCCTGAGCCGAGAACAAGTCCCCGCCGTCGACTCCGCGCTGACCGGCGATCTAACTCCGGCCGGCGACTGCACCATCGCAGCACATGAGCTCATTCCTGCGGGGCCCGTGCACTGCGGTGCCAACATGGCGATTTCTGCCGGCCCCGCCGACGACTCCATGCAATGGATCACCGTGGAACCCGTTTGGCCCGAGTGGGCCTGTGACTGCGGTTTCCGGATGGACATGGACGCCTTGGATCCGGTCAGTAGTGTCTGGCTGGCGGCCGTCAGGAGGCAAGGCCTGCAGCGTGAGCTGGCCGTGGCCCAAGGCACCCTGGAATTGGCATTCCGCAAAGCTGTGGAATCCGGAGTGGAACCGCGCGAGCTTGCACGGATGTCGGGGGTTCCCGCACGCGAAATAGAAGGGCTGCTGGCGATTAGCTACCCAGGCGTTTGATGGGGAGCCGGTCCGGATTTGCGCATAGTACCGCCAGGTTGCTGATGGCTCTCGCCCTGTCCTCGCGGTCCAGCACCCTCCACGACTGATGCCCGGGGTCGGCGAGTGCGCGAAACGTCTGCCGTGGGGCGGGAAACGCTTAGTCCCGCTACTACCGAATGCAGTTGGACCATAAGGCCGCCGACCAAGGTCCATTGGGTTGCAGGTAAGGCGCGGGCTAGTTCGGCGCATTGCGGCCAAGGGCGGGTCCAGCCGCCCAACGGCGTAGGTGCATTCCAAAGAGGTCGTTCAGGGACATCAGGCCGATCTTCTTCCACCCAGCAGTTCCTCAAGAACGCGACGACCGGCGGCGCGTTCCCGGGTAGCAGGAGATTCCAGTAAGTCCAAAGCAACCGCAGCCAACGGGACGCCATCCGCGAAGGCGCTGCTTGTGGTGACTTCCCTCAATATGACGTTGCCCTCCGGATCATCAATCAATCCATACGCCTCCTTAAGTGCATCGGCGTCGTCAAACATGACGTAGCCGTCCGCGGTTCCCCGGCTGCCGGCCAGTTCAAAGCGGTGGGCGATGGCGTCATCGGCCATGGCGGACACGCCAGTTGCGAGCACGTGCTCGCGAAGTCGCTCAATAACGTCCGCGGTGCCCCTGAATCGATGCGTCCGAGCACGTTTACGCGCAAGGATCGCGAGTTCACTGACCTGCGTAGCGCCCAGCTTTCGCCGCAGACGTGACGCCTCCGAGGAACTGACCCACTGCACTCTCGAGAGGCCGGAGAGCAGTGCCAAGGCTGCCCAGGCGTTGGCTTCCGTCCATGGTCTGCCATGCCTGGTGCCCAAGCGTGCAAGCTGGTCCACGGAATGGGCGTCCAGCAGGATCGCCCGTCCGGCGGAGCCGGATTGCACCAACTGGCCGGTGCCGATCAATTTGCGCACAGCCACCTGCGTCACGCCGAGTTTCCTGGCAGCTTGCCCGGTGGTAAGAAAGCTCATGCGCTAACGTTCTCTTGCGGGAACGTTAGCGTCAAGGTCCCAGTCAAGGTTACAGTCACAAATCCCCCATATGGGCCCGGCTGTGAGACCACGCGGCTGCTCAGTTACGCTGCTCCGAGTTACGCCTCGTTCGCAGCTAAGGGTTACCAATGATGCTCTCCCCGGCCCGCCAGGATTCGCCTGATAACCGGCCTATCAATGACTGTCCGGGTCCGGCCGAAAGGGCATTCCTCGGAACCGCCCTGGGGGCTTTCGGCTTGGTGGGAATTGTGGGGGCCTTGTCGCTCATCCTCCACATGGTGATGAGTCTTCCGGCGTTGGTGGGCTCCCTCTTTGACGGCTGGGTTGCCACCACTGAAGGCACGCCATTGGCCCCAGTGAGGTGGTTCTTCGGCGACATGACCGAGCCTCTCTTCTACAAGTCCGAGCTCGCTGCCTGCGGCCTGATCGTTGGGGCTGCCTTGGCTTGGTGGACTGGCCGGAGGCGAAGAAACAGTTGGAGCGAGCTGAGCTACGGTACCGGATTGTGGCCGTGGGTTTTGACGTCCGCTGCCTTGAGCTTGCTGCTGTCCAACCTCGCCTTCGGCTGGATGCTCGACGACGGGTGGCAGCCCACGTTCGTGCCCTTCGTGTGCGTGGCTCCCGCCATGGTTCTCATGTACGGTCGCGGGTGGCGTACGGCCCTGACTGCCGCGATCCTCGGTGCCGGAACCACTACGCCGTTGGCACTGCTGCTGATTCCCACGGTCTCTGCGCCTCTGGGTCTGCCGCCGGTGGTTGCCTGCGTGCTGGCGATGTCCCTTGGGTCGGTGGTCTCTTTCGCGGTGGCCCGCAGGATCCCGTGGCTTGACTTACATCAACCTGGTCCTCGTGCGTCCAGCCTGCACGCGCAACCCGGCCAGCCGTCGGGCCTTAATCAAACTGCCAAGGACGCCGCCTGGGCGGCACGCCGGGTCCTCAAGGACTTTACGGAGACCCACTTCTTCGCCAATGAAATGGCGAGCATCGGAGTCATTGCGGGGGTTTCCTTGGCATGCCTCCTCAACCCGGCCGTACCCGCTTACGGTTCGGGACTGGTGCCCCACATCCTGTTTTCGCAAGTGTTGACCTCTGCCGTCGGCGTCGTGTTGTGGCGTCATTGGTACCGGGGCGACGGGTGGGCGGCCACGTACGCCCCGGTGGTGTCCGTTGCGCCGGCGGCGGTGTTGGCGTTCGACGGTTCGTGGCAGAGCATCCTCGGTGGCGCCTTGCTGGGCGCGCTTCTCGCCCCGCCTTTGGCCCGGGCCATCTCGGCTCGGCTTCCAGCGGGCTTTCATCCCGTGATCGGCAATACGGCCTCCATGGCGGTTTCGACGGCAGTCGCCCTGCCGATTCTGGGGCTGCTGCACCGCTAGCGGGCTGCCTACGTAACGGCGGTTTGTGCATGCGAGGGTGTCTTGAGGAGTTCCTGAGCAACTGTTGATGAATTGCAGGGTGGGTTCTTGATCCACTCCCGGCAAAGTAATTGTTGTCAGTCAGAACTACCCCAAGCCCCGCCGGGCCTGGTCGGGCGTCCCCCCTGCCCGATCAGGCCCGCCGGTATACCCACATGGAAGGAACGCCAGGACGATGAGCGCATTGACCAACATCAGCGGAACCGCTCATCACGTCCGGCGTTCTTCCGTCATCTCCACCCAGGCCGCCGCTGTGAAGCAGACCGCAGCGGCACTTATCGTCCCCGGTGTCGGCGCGGCGCGGGAGGTAACCCGTGCGTGAATACCCAGTCCAGGCTGCGCATGGCTGCACGCAGGTTTCTCCCGACACCCCGACCTTTGAAATCCGGAGGTTGCAGGCGCTGGCCGAGCAATTGGGTGACATTCAGCCCGTATTGCGCTTGTGTTCCACGTATCTTTCGATGTTGCCTGGACGGATCATGAGCATCTGGAACGGTCTCAAGGAAGAGGACGAAGACGCGACGATGACCGCAGTCCTGAGCCTGAAAGTCTCGTCGGCGATGGTTGGCGCGCTGGAAACCGAACACCAGTGCCGCGAACTTGAACTGATGATCCGGGACCATCACATGGGGTTCGTCGCGCAGGCCCTTCCCGCGCTGCAAGTCTACGGTGAACGGTGTATTGCCGCCGGCCCGCAGCTCCTCAACCAGGCCTGCGAATCCCTGGGTAGCGGCACCCATTCCATGGACGCATAAGGCGTCGTGCCGGCGGTTACCGTTCTCCCGCCGGCACGACTGCGTAAGGGGTTTTGACCTGATGCGGCACCAGGAACAGTGCGGCCACCGCCAGCAAACCTGCGGCAGCAAACACGTAGAAGCCGGCGGGATAGGCGATATTGGCAGCCACCAGTGTTCCCGTGACCGCCGGTCCGACAATAGCGCCAAGCCTTCCCACTCCGGCCGCAAACCCAAGGGCTGTTCCGCGGAGCCTGGCCGGGAAGAGCTGGCTCACCCAGGCGTACACCAATACCTGGGAGCTGAAGACGAAGACGCCGGTGACGAACACAGCAGCGTTGAGGAGCAGTTCGTTCTGGATCTTCACGCTGAGAACGGCCAGGAACACTGCTGAAAGCCCGAACCACAGGAGCACGATCTTCTTGGTGCCGTGGCGGTCTGCAAGGATTCCCGCCAGTACGAGCCCTGCCACAGCGCCGAGATTGAGCACCAAAAGCAGCGTCAGGCCAGTGCTCACCGTGTACCCTGCCGCGGCCATCAGTTGCGGAAGCCACGTGTTCAGGCCATAAACCAGCAGCAGTCCCATGAATGACGCTATGCCGATGCCCACGGCCACCAACGGGTACGGCTTCTGCAGCAGGTCCCGGAACCCGGTCTTGGGTGCTGCCTCGGTGGAACGCCCGACGGCGGCAGTCGTCTTGGGCGATGTTGTCGCCGTCGTTTCGGGAAGGGATTCCGGCAGCTTGGCCCAAAGGAAAGGCAGGAGCACGAGTCCGGCCACGCCGCCGACGATGAACATGAGCCGCCAGTTAGGAACGACGAGGATGGCAAGGAACGCAGTGGATACCGCGCCCACGTGGTAGCCGGTCATGGTCCGCGTGGTGGATTTGCCGGCCGATCCTGCAGGAGCGTAGTCGTTCATGTACGCGAGGGCTGCGGGAAGGCACGCGCCCAGACCGAGGCCAGCCAACATGCGCAGGGCCGAGAAAACGGCCACGTTCGGGGCGAAAGCGATCGCGATGGTGAAGAGCGAGAAGCCGGCTACACAGGCGATGAGGAGTTTCCGACGGCCGAACTTGTCGGAGAGCGGGGCGATGAAAAGCGCGCCGAGACCTACGCCCACCAACGAAATCGTGGCCGCGAAGGTGGCTCCCACGGCGTCGAAGCCAAGGTCTCCGGTCTTAATGAGTGTTGGGATGACGGTGCCCAGGACCACGAGGTCGAAACCGTCCAGGACCATGGCTAGCCAGCAGAGCCAGACAGGCCATTGTGAGCGGCGGGCAGATGACATCGTTGGCATAGAGTCCTCGGTACTTTTGCGGCTTGGTGCGTGGAGGGCCGCCTGCCGGGATGGCTGGCGGACTATGAGAGTTGTATCACCGGCTGGTGTTATCTACCGCACGTTCTACCATTGAACGGAATTACTCCGAACGGGGAGCTCTGCGGAAAGGAGCATATCGTGGCCAATTCTGCCTCAGGGGATTCCGTGGTGGACCGGGTGGTCAGGGTCATCGAGGCATTTCCCGAGGGCGTGGCCACGCTTCAGCTGTCGGAGCTTGCGGATAGGGCGGGGTTGCCGTTGTCTTCGGCCCATCGCCTGGTCCGGCAACTCTCGGGGCACGGGTTGCTCGATCTGGGAGCGGGCGGCACTGTCCGTCTGGGCCTCCGCCTGTGGGAACTCGTGAACCGGAATTCGCCCACCCTCATGCTGCGTCAGGCTGCGATGCCCTTCATGGAAGACATTCAGCAGGTACTCAACCAAAACGTCAACCTTGCTGTGCTCGACGGATGGGAGGCGCTTTTTGTGGAGCGGCTCTCACGGCGTGGGTCCGTGGCGAACCGTGCCCGTATCGCCGGACGTATGCCAGTCCACATTTCTTCGGTGGGGCTCGCGTTGATGGCAAACCAGCCCCGCGATCTTCAGGCGGAGTACCTCAAGCAGTTCCATGATCCGTCCGGGAAGGTGACCGCCGACGTCGTACGCCACCTGCTGGCTGAAGCCGCCCAGCAGGGCTACGCCCAACTGGCAGGCGTCGTCGATCCGGATACGTGGGGAATCGCCGTGCCTGTGGCTGACGGCAAGCGGCGAACGGTCGCCGCCCTGGGCGTCGTGGTTCCGCTCGCGGAGATGCGGCTCCAGGCCTTGGTGCCAGCGCTTCAGACGGCCGCGCGGGGAATCGGTCGACAACTCTCTGAATAACAACTTCCGTTCAATGGAATCCATGTAACGTCAGTCACGCCGTCCGCGCCACACTGTTTCCAGACTCATCCCGCTTTATGCAGGCAGGGATCGCAACGAAGCGAGGAACACATGGCACGTACAACTCTCACCACCCAGGTCGCCATCATGGGTGCGGGCCCCGCCGGGCTCATGCTCTCCCACTTGCTGGCCCGGCAAGGCATCGAATCGGTTGTGGTGGAGATCCGCAGCCGCAAAGAGATTCAGGAGACCGTCAGGGCAGGCATTCTGGAGCACGGTACCGTCAACCTGTTGGTGGACTCCGGGGTATCCGACCGGGTGCTGCGCGAAGGGGATCGGCACGATGGCATCGAGCTGCGTTTCAACGGCGAGAGTCACCGCATCAATTTCAAGGAACTCGTGGGGGAATCGGTGTGGCTTTACCCGCAGACCGACGTCTTCATGGACCTTGCCGCTCGCAGGGAAGCCGACGGCGGCGACGTCCGGTACAGCGTTACAGATACCACCGTTCACGACCTCCAGGGCAAGCCCAAGGTCTGGTTCACCGACGCCGAAGGCCAGGAGTTCGAGATCCAGGCTGACTTCCTCGTTGGCGCCGATGGTTCCCGTAGCCACTGCCGTTTCCAGATTCCCGAGGCCAACCGCAAGTGGTTCTTCCACGAATACCCGTTCGCGTGGTTCGGGATTCTTGCTCAGGCTCCGCGCAGTTCCGACGAACTGATCTACGCCAACTCCAAGGACGGCTTCGCCCTGATCAGCCAGCGCACCGAGACCGTCCAGCGCATGTACTTCCAGTGCGACCCGAAGGAGAACGTAGCGGACTGGGACGACGAACGCATCTGGTCTGAGTTCCGGAAGCGCGTGAACGGCAACGGTTTTGAGCTTAAGGAAGGCCCGGTCCTGGAGAAGATGGTGTTGCCGTTCCGCAGCTTCGTCCACACTCCCATGCGCCACGGCAACCTTTTCCTCGCCGGCGACGCGGCGCACACCGTCCCGCCGACGGGGGCCAAGGGCCTCAACCTGGCCATCCACGACGTCAAGGTGCTCTTCGAAGGCCTCGACTCGTTCTACTCCAACGGCTCCAGTGGCTTACTCGACTCCTATAGCGACCGTGCCCTGGACCGCGTGTGGAAAGCCCAGCATTTCTCCTACTGGATGACGTCCATGCTGCATACGGTGCCTGGGGCCGATGACTTCGACCGTGCCCGTCAGCTGGGCGAACTGCACTCCGTGGTCACGTCCGAGCACGCGAAAGCCTACCTCGCGGAGTCGTACACGGGCTGGCCGACGTCGCGGTAGTGGCGCGGTAGGCCCGCAGGCGGTGCCGCGGGGCGTTCCAGTCCCGGAGATCGTTTCTAGCCCGCAGATGGTCTGAAGGAAGGCTGTATCGGAGGTTTGCTCCGGTGCAGCCTTCTTCTGTGTTGGGCGTGGTTGGATCCCGAACGCAGTGGAGTTGTCTCTGCATTCTTTGAATATTCCGTTAGCCGAAGACGCCTGTTCCGGGCGCACCCGGACAATCCCGTCGGGCGGGGTGTTTAGGTGCGTTGTGGTGTGTGGTGGTGGTTGCGTCGGGGTGTTTGGGTGGGGTCGATGTGGGGTGGTGGTGTGTACCAGGGGAT
>NZ_JBFBGW010000033.1:0-14430 GCF_040684895.1 Paenarthrobacter sp. NPDC089322 | reverse complement strand
CTTCCTCACGAAACACGGCATCATATTTTCTTCTGGGCGTGGACATCTGAAACGAATCTCCCATCAAGCTGTCTCAGAAAACCATACGACCGCAGAACCGTCTCTCACCAAACACCCCCCCTTCCCGGAACCGTCTCTCACCCGTGGAGTCGGACATGGGCTGCCTGTGGATAACTTCTGCACGCAATGAGCCTCCTGGGGAACAATGCCGGTATGCAAAAACCGTCGCCCACTCTCAGCCCGCTGGCTTCCGCACCTTTCACCCTCGACCAAGTCAAAGCGGCCGGCCTGCAGCACGCGAAGGTCCGGAAACGCGCCTCAGTTGAAGGAGTCAGTCAGGGTATCTACCGACCCGCCGACTGGAAATTCGACCTAGCCTCTGCGGCACGCGCGCTTTCGGCGGCAAGTCCGGGCGCCTGGATCTCCCATGTCACAGCCGCCAGGCTTCACGGCCTTTATCTGCCTTCATGGCTGGCTGATTCAAATGAGCTGCATCTGAGCAAGCCCCGGAAGCTTCCTTCCGTACGTCGCCGTGGCGTCATCGGACACACGGTGCTTGTCCACGATTCTGAAATCGAGTTCACCCAAGCCATGTGGATGAGTACGCGCTCCAGAACGTGGCTGGATCTCGCACGCCGTCTGCCACTGAATGACCTCGTCTGCATCGGCGATCAGCTCATCCGCGTGCCACGGCCGCAATTGGAAGGCCGGGATGCGCCGTTCACAACGATCGAGGCGCTCCGAACAATGGTGGAGGGGCACAAAAACCTTCAAGGAGTAACCCGCGCGCGTGAAGCACTGGAGCTAATGCGGGTAGGAGCCGACTCTGCACCGGAATCGTTGCTGCGTCTTGCCATGCTGGATGCGGGAATAGCCGAGCCGGAACTGCAGGTGCAGCTACGCGTCAATGACCCGTTCTCCCCGTCAGCGGACCTCGGCTTTCGTGAAAGGCGCCTCGCCATTCAGTACGACGGCGGCCATCACCTTGAGGAGGAACAGGTCCACAGCGATAGGCGTCGAAACAAGGCATTTGTTTCGGCCGGGTGGACAGTCCTCATTTTCGGCAAGGACGACTTGGCGGACGGGTTCAACAAGGCGACCCGGGAGATCAAGAGGGCACTGAGGAGCGCATGGCTGGACCCCTCAGTTGCGTCGGGATTTGTATCAGCACGGTGAGAGAGCGACGGCAGAAAGACCGCCAACCGTGAGAGAGCGACGGGAAAAAGACCGCCAACCGTGAGAGAGCGACGGGAAAAAGACCGCCAACCGTGAGAGAGCGACGGGAAAAAGACCGCCAACCGTGAGAGAGCGACGGCAGAAAGACCGCCAACCGTGAGAGAGCGACGGGAAAAAGACCGCCAACCGTGAGAGAGCGACGGGAAAAAGACTGCCAGCGGTGAGAGAGGGTGCAAAAATGCCCGCCGCCTTGGGAGGCAACGGGCATTCACGCTTGGCGAAGTATCTCTACTTCTTATTGCGGCGCTGGTGGCGGGTCTTGCGAAGCAGCTTGCGGTGCTTCTTCTTGGCCATACGCTTGCGGCGCTTCTTGATAACTGAACCCACGAAAGTTCCTTACAAACTAGATGAAGGTCCTGTCTGTTGGAACGGATCCGCGGACAAAGCTGCAGACGGTACAACCGACAGATTCTTACAATGACGTAAAACGTTCCTTAACAGGGTACCGCTTCAAACAGGCACCCAATGACCACGGACCGCGTGACGGACAACGGCGCCGCTTAGGCTGTCTCCGTTTGCCCGTCCACCACGGCACCCTTCAGGTACTGGGCGACGGCTTCTTCCGGAACCCGGAAGGATCGGCCGAACCTGACGGCCGGCATCTCCCCGGAGTGGACCAGGCGATACACAGTCATTTTGGAAACACGCAGGACGTCGGCTACTTCAGCCACCGTCATGAAACGCGCATTCGAGAAGTTAGTCTCCGCGGACATTTCCCATATTCCTTTGCTCTCAGCTGGACAGGACACCCCCAGTCGAACGGTGTGCCGATGCTGAGCCATCAAACAACCATGTGCTAGATACTCTAGAGGCTGATGTGACCAATGTGAAAGCATTTGGGAAAAGTGGCACTGCTCTCCCAAGCTACTCCGACACAGCTGCGCGGCGCTTCCGGGCTGAGGCGGCGAGCTGTTCGAGGACCGCCGCGGTGACATCCCACTCCATACAGGCATCCGTGACGCTCTGCCCGTAGACGAGCTCCTGTTCCCCCGCCAACTGCTTGGCAACATCGAGGTTTTGGGCGCCTCCCACGAGGAAGCTTTCCAGCATCACGCCGGCTATGGGAGAGGAGGCGCCCGCCTCAAGCTGCGCACCGATTTCCAGCGCAACCTCGGCTTGGCGGTGGTGGCTCTTCCCGCTGTTGGCGTGGCTCGCGTCAACGATCAGGCGAGGGTTCAGGCCCTTTGCGGCAAGCTTCGACGAGGCAGCGGCCACATCGTCCTGCGAGTAGTTCGGCCCCTTGCGTCCACCGCGCAAAATGACGTGGGTGTCCGGGTTCCCGGCGGTCGCTACGAGAGCCGCACGGCCGTCGTCGTCGATCCCAAGGAAGGCCTGCTCAGCGGCCGCTGCGCCGCAAGCGTCAATAGCCACCTGGAGGTCGCCGTCCGTGCCGTTCTTGAATCCGATGGGCATGGACAATCCGGAGGCGAGCTGGCGGTGGATCTGGCTTTCGGTGGTGCGCGCGCCGATGGCACCCCACGAGACGAGGTCCGCCATGTACTGCGGGCTGATGGGCTCCAGGAATTCGGTGGCCGTGGGCAGGCCCAGCGCAGTGACCTGCTTCAGGAATCCGCGGGCGGCGCGAAGACCGGCGGCGATGTCATGGCTGCCGTCCAGGTGGGGATCGTTGATGAGCCCCTTCCAGCCCACGGTGGTACGCGGCTTCTCGAAGTAGGTGCGCATGACGATCAGCAGGTCTTCTTTGTGCTTCTCGGCCTGGCTGACCAAACGGCGGGCGTATTCGAGCCCTGCCTTGGGGTCGTGGATGGAGCATGGCCCAACAATCACCAGCAGCCGGTCGTCCACGCCGTCCATGATGGCGCGGACTTCGTCACGGCCGCGGTCGACGACGGCAGCTGAGCGGGCGTCCAGCGGCAACTCTGCGATGAGGTTCTGTGGGGCCGGAAGCGGCTCGAAGCGAGCGACGCGAAGGTTGGAGGTGGCGGGCTGCGGTGCTTCCGCTGCGGGGTCATCGGCGAGGTCGGGCGCTTCGGAGTCGAGGAGAGCGGATTCTGCGATGCTGGTCATGTGGTGGTCCTGTTCCGGGTACGGAGCGGGCCCGTCTCAGAACCCGCCGGATATGGCGAAGGGCAGAGAAATGATCTCTGCCCTGTTGGCTCTGAAGGAAAGTTGGATGCGTGTCAGTTAGACGCGGGCCCCTCCAGAGCCAACGAAAAATACGCATACCAACGGTTAGTCATAGCCACACCATAACCGCGCCTGGTCAAACCGGGCAAATCGTGTCCGTCATGATGACATCAGCTTGCGCAGGAACTGCAGCTGCTTGATCCAGTGGTGCTCCTGGCCGCCCTCGTGATTGTTGAAGCGGTAGACCTCGATGTCCTTTTCAGGCTTCCCACCGGCCGACCCGTAATTGTTGTAACTCGCGTACACGGTGGATGGCGGGCAGATGTCGTCCATTTGCGCTACAGAAAACAGCGCCGGCACGGCCGCGGACCGCCCAAGGTGGACCCCGTCGAAGTAGTTCAGCACGGCAAGCATCGACTCATAGCGGTCGCGGTGACGTCCCAGGAACGAGGCGATCTCGGGATACGGTCCGCGCGGCGCGATGTCGATCGCACGGGGAAAGTCCTGCAGGAAGGGGACGTCGGGCAATGCGGCGATAACGCCGTCGAGCCTTCCGGCTGTAAGCCCGGCAGCGGCAACAGTGATGCCACCACCCTGGCTGATGCCTGTCAGCACTACCCTGGAAGGGTCGACGGCGGCATGGCTCTGCGCCGCTTCTACCGCACGGAAGGCGTCCACGTAGACCCGACGGAAGTAGTAGTCGTCCTGGTGTCCGGCCCCGCGCGTCATGAGCCCCGCGTAGGCAACGCCACCGGCAGTTGGATGCGGGTCCGGGGTGTCTCCCGAGACTCCCCCGTAGCCTTGGCCGCGCGTGTCCATGATGAAGTGCGCGTACCCCGCTTGGGCCCAGCGCGTGTTCTGGTTGACGAGCCCACGGCCTCCGGAGTAGCCGATGTACTCCACCACCACAGGAAGCTGCCGCCCGGCTTCGACGTGCGAAGGAACGTGAAGCCAGCCTTTGATGCGGTCACCGCCGAAACCGGAGAAGGTGACGTCGAAGGTGTCTATCAGGGCGAGGTAGTTGTCCACGGGATCGAAGGTTGCATCCAGAGGCAATGCCCGGGCGTCGGCAATCGTGAGGTCCCAGAAGGCGTCAAGGTCGGACGGCGGAAGGGCGCTCGAGGTGTAGTCGCGGAGCTGCTCAAGGGGTAGGTCAAAGAGGGGCATGGTCCGTTCCGGTTCGAGGAGGAATGGCGGTCTAAGCGATTCTTATGGGACATCCTACGTCATAGCGCACTCAGATGAATATGAGTGTCGTGGCGGGGATGTGACTGCCCCGCCGGCGGTTTCTCGAAAATCTACTGGAGGGAACGCCGTGACGACAAGGTCTTTTTGAATCGTTACATTCCTCGCTGGCCTGCGCTACACTTTCAAGACGACCGGAGGGAAAGCGCTTGCCGGTTGTATGTTGCCCTTGTCCCTTGCTTCCAGCCTTATCGTCCGATTGGGATATCGCTGTGAAGCAAGAAGAACCGCGCCACTGTCGCCGCCCCTGAGGAGATACCGCAATGGACACCGCTTCCACCGACGCCACGCAGAGCCTAGGCCCGGCCGACCCCGGGACAACGCAAGCAGACGGCACGGCGCCAGCAAGCACCACGGCGCCAGCCAAGACCACACCGCCCGCAAGGATCGCCCTGGTGGGTGTTCACGGATTCGGAACCCACCATCTGCGCAATCTCGAGCGGCTGGGGGCTCAAGGTGCGATAGAACTCGTAGCGGTGGCAGACCCTCATCCCCCGGCTCCGGGAGCTTTGCCGCAAAGCACTGCGGTTCACGCTGATCTCGATGCCCTCTTGGCAGCCGACCATCGACCGGACGTCATCATCGTGGCAACGCCCATCCAGACCCACGCCCCTTTGGCTTTGTCCGTCCTGGCCTCCTCCGCAGACCTGTACCTGGAGAAACCGCCCGTGGCTTCGATGAAGGACTTCCTCCAACTCCGGGACGCGGCCAAAACAGCCGGCCGCAGTGTCCAGGTCGGTTTCCAGAGCCTGGGCTCGCGGGCAATACCCGCACTGGAACAACTGGCCCTGGGTGAAACGTCCGCTGAACTCCCCGGTATCGGCACGCTCAAGGGCATTTCCGCGACAGGCCGCTGGGTGCGCGACCGTGCCTATTACAAGCGCTCACGTTGGGCGGGAAAGCGCAGCCTGGATGGCGTGGACGTCGTGGATGGCGTGGCGACCAATCCCTTGGCCCACGCCATTGCCACAGCTCTGCGCATTGCCGGAGCCCGCACAGAGGAAGACCTGTTATCTGTGGAAACTGACCTCTACCGCGCCAACGACATCGAAGCGGACGATACTTCCGTCATCCGGATGCGGACAAAGGAAGGCATGCCGATCACGTGCGCCCTGACGCTCTGCGCCACGGAATCCGTGGAACCCTACGTCACCCTTCATGGCACGGAAGGCTCGGCGACGTTCCACTACACGGAAGACCGCGTCACCGTGGAAACGGACTCCAGCGAGACCACGCAGACTTTCGGCAGGGTCGATCTCACGGAGAACCTCCTTGAGCACTTGTCGGACGGCACTCCGTTGCTGAGCCCCTTGGATAACAGCGGCGCTTTCATGAGTGTCCTGGAGGCTATCCGCACCGCCGAAGTACCGCAACTTATTCCCGACTCCAGCGTGGATTGGGTAGGAACGGGAGACCAAGCGCACGCTGTCATCCACGGGATCGAAGAAACCTTGGAACGGGCCGTCAGAGCCCACGCCACGTTTGCTGAGTTGGATCTCCCCTGGGCGCGGCAGCACGGCACAGGCGCAGAGCCGTTGTTCACTTCCCAAACCGAGGCCACGACCGCATCCCCCTTCGCCGTCCTTCGCAGCGGCCAGGCGCTTGAACCCGGACTTGCGCCGCGACCCTATCTGCATCCCGTCAGCACTCCCGGAGGCGTCGTCGTAACGGACCACCTGCCGGCAGACCACGTGTGGCATCTTGGCGCCGGCTTCGCCTTGCAGGACGTCAATGGCAGCAATTTCTGGGGCGGACGCAGTTATCGCCGGGCCGCGGGCAAGTACTTGGATCTCAAGGATCACGGACGAATTGACGTCCGTGACGCGCAACGCAAGGGAGACCTCGCTGCTCTTGACCTGCACTGGCTCGCCTCGGACGGCGGACTGCTGCTTGAAGAACGCCGCGCGTTCCGTCGGACATCACTGGACGCCCGCACCTGGCGACTCGACGTCGCAACGAAACTGACCGCCGTCGTAGATGTCACGCTCGGCAGCCCCGGTTCCCATGGCGCCGCGGGCAGCGGCTACGGCGGGTTCTTCTGGCGGCTGCCTGTCAATGCCTCCCCTCGGGTCTTCTCCTCCACAGCGGAGGGCGAACCTGCCGTGCATGGTTCACTTACGCCGTGGCTCGCTTGGACGGGAGAGTTCGACGGCGGTCCGGCAACTCTGGTGTTTGGCGCACCTGAGGAGTCGCCCGACCCGTGGTTCGTCCGCTGCGGCCAGTATCCGGCGGTCGGTTCAGCCCTTGCCTGGGACACGGCTGTGACGCTGAAGGAGGGTGCATCCCTTACCCGGACAATCCCGGTCTGGATCAGTGACGGGACCCTTGACGTTGCAAAGATCGAAGGCCTGGTGGGCGCCCGATGAACCGCCCTGTTCCTGCGTACCTCACGGTAGACGCTAGCTGCGCTTGCGCGAAAAGAGCCACAACAAACCGCCGATAACAACTGCGGATCCTGCACCGAGCGCGCCCGTAATAACCAGTCCCGTGCGGACACCGAAGTCCTCGGTAAGCCACCCCGCCAGGAGGCCTCCCAAGGCGTGTCCGCCCAGCAATAGGGGAAAATACAGCGCCAGCACCCGGCCACGGACCCGGGGACCAGCTTCCAGTTGCACTGCTGTTGCCGCGCTCGTGAGGAACAGCAGCGTCATGAAACCCACCACGATGAGCATCGCAACGAACCACTCCTGGGTGGGCATCACTGCTGCCACGAGTTGACTCAGACCAAAGAGCCCGGCACTCGCGACGATCCCCTTCCGGCCAAAGCGCTTGATCCTTGGGGCGAACACGGCCCCCGCCAAGGCCCCCAAGGCACTGACAGTATTAAAAAGACCAAAGCCGGCCGGACCGCTGTGCCATACACGATCCGCGAAGGCCGCCAGCACCACGGGGCCGTTCATACCAAAGGCACCCAGCAGCCCCGCCAGGAGCATGGTGAGCAGAAGTGGAGGACGTGCACGGACGAACCGGAAACCCGCCAGGACCTGCCCGCGTCGCTCCGCGGGCCCGTGATCCGGTGCATGATGAAGTTCCCCAGGGCGGATTGAGATGATCATGAGCATCACGGCGAGCCCGATTCCCGCATTTGCGGCAAAGGCCGCAGCGGACCCCGCTTGCGCGATGACCAGGCCGGCCAAGGCAGGACCGGCCATGGCTCCCAGTTGCCCGATCGCACTGTTGAGGCCTATGGCTGCGGGCAGTCCGGCATCGCCCACAACCTCGTTCACGAATACCTGCCGGGCAGGGCCGTCAATTGCGCTGGTGATTCCCAAGGCAACACAGGAGGCGTAAACCACCCAGACGTCGGTACCGCCGCTTGCGTTCCACACGGCCAGCCCGACGGCAAGCAAGGCGGCCACGGATTGGCAGATCAAAAGGATCCGGCGCTTGGGAAAGAGATCCACCAAGAAACCACTGATGGGCCCCACCACCAACATGGGCAGGAATTGAAGTGCCACTGCCAAACCCACCGCCGCAGGGCTTCCCGTCAGCTGGAGGACCAACCAGTCCTGGGCCAGCCGCTGCATCCAGACTCCCCCGCTGCCAACCAAGGAAAGGATCACGAAAATCCTGTAGTTATGGTGCCGGAGGGGGTAATGCCAGGTCTCCGTGGAGCGGTCTCGAGGTTCGTTTGAGGAGCGGCGAACAGTAAGTGGGCGCTGGAAAAACGGGCGCGGTGACACGGGTGTGGTCAGCTCGATTCGGCGGATTGCTCAGGAACGGGTGGCGTCCCGAAGTTTGACGGCGGCAGTGGCCAGGATGAGCGTGCCGGGAACAATGACAAACAGAGCCTGCAGCATCCACACGAACACCACAGCCATGAACACGGCGGCAAGCAGGAGGAGGGAGCCGCTCCAGTCCCGCACTGCGTCATCCTTGGCCCGTGAATAGGCCATCGACCAACGCTCACGGCCCGAAACATCCAGGTCCCCGCTCCAGCTGCTCACGATCCGGAGCAGAAGCACGGCACCGGCACCGGCCAGAACCAGCGTCGCCGGCAGGATGGCTGCCCGCCCGGGCAGTTGACCCACCAGTGCGAGCAGCAGGTTCAGGACAACCACGACGGCGG
Source organism: Paenarthrobacter sp. NPDC089322 (assembly GCF_040684895.1). Taxonomy (NCBI): domain Bacteria; kingdom Bacillati; phylum Actinomycetota; class Actinomycetes; order Micrococcales; family Micrococcaceae; genus Paenarthrobacter; species Paenarthrobacter sp. NPDC089322. The sequence continues at coordinate 5,792 of NZ_JBFBGW010000033.1, read as the reverse complement.
CTGCCGCCGTCGTGATTCCAACCTTCCAGCTGCCGGGCAGCGCCTTGCGGAAGGTGCGCCACAGCTTCCTGAGCGAATCGTCCCTGCCGCTGAGGTGCCTGTCGAGATGCGCGACGCCGGCCGCGTAGGCAGCCGGCGCCGTCACCAACGGCAGGGACAACAGGAGCACAACGACTCCCGCCAGGATGGTCTCGGAGAAGAGGGCGAAACGGTTGACCGGAACCCCGGACTTGTCAGGGGACTTTCCTGCGGTGTCCATAGTGCTCATTGTCCCGGTTCTCCTAGCCCTTGAGGCCTTGGGTCGACACGCCTTCGACGATATAGCGCTGGAAAACCAGGAAGAAGACCAGCACGGGCAGGAGTGCCAGGACGGACATGGCGATCATGGCTCCGTAGTCCGAGCTTTGGGTTTGGTCGACGAAGAGGCGCAAGGCGAGGGGCAGCGGGTACTTTTCGGGTGTGTTCAGGTAGAGCAGCGGCCCAAGGAAATCGTTCCAGCTCCAGATGAAGGAGAAGATCGAAGTGGAGATCAGCGCCGGCTTCATGAGCGGGAGCATGATCGAGCGGAAGATCCGGACGTGGCCGGCGCCGTCGATGCGTGCGGCTTCGTCCAGCTCGGCCGGGAGGTTGCGCATGAACTGAACCATGAGGAAAACGAAGAACGCGTCGGCGGCCAGGAACTTTCCGATCAGCAGCGGCACGTAGGTGTCCACGAGGCCGAGCTGCTGGAAAACGATGTACTGCGGGATGATCACCACGTGGAACGGCAGCAGCAGTGTGGCGATCATCATTCCAAAGAAGATCCCGCGGCCCGGAAAGTTGATCCGGGCGAATGCATATGCGGAAACGCTCGCGGAGAGGATGGTGCCCACCACCGCGCCGACCGCCAGGATCAGGGAGTTGGTGAAGAACGTCAGGGTGGACACACCGCCGATGCCGTCCAAGGCGGTTGCGAAATTATCGAAGCTGAAGTTGTTAGACCACAGCGCCGTGGAGGAGCCGCCGATTTCGGAGTTCGGCTTGAAGGACGAGGCGATCATCCAGACCGCGGGGTACAGGACCACTGCCACGAGCGCCAGGGCAACCACATGGAAGATGATGCTCTTGACCCGCTTGGCCGTGCCGGACTCGGACTTCGGGTTGTAGACCGGTGCGGGAGCGGCCGGTGGCGTGGACTGCGTAGGCGTTGCCATGGTTGTCATTTTGCATCACCGCTGTAGTGGACCCAGGACTTGGAGGTCTTGAAGAAGATCAGCGTGATGACGCCGACCACGATCACCAGGAGCCAGGCCATTGCCGAGGCATAGCCCATCCGGAAATCGCTGAAACCGCGCAAGTACAGGTAGAGGGTGTAGAAGAGCGTGGAGCCTGCCGGGCCGCCTTCACCGTTGGAGATGATGTAGGCCGAGGCGAAGATCTGGAATGCGTGGATGGTTTCCATCAGGAGGTTGAAGAAGATCACCGGGGAAAGCATGGGCCAGGTGATGTTGAAGAACTTGCGGACCGGACCGGCGCCGTCCATGGAGGCTGCTTCGTAAAGGTCTGCCGGGATCTGCTTCAGGCCTGCCAGGAAGATGACCATCGGGGCGCCGAACTGCCACACGGTCAACAGGATCATCATGGGCATGGTCATGTTCGGGTTGCCCACCCAGCCGCCGAGGTTGATGCCGAAGAAGGACAGCCCATTGTCTACGGGGCCGGAGTCGCCGAACATCGCCTTCCAGACGATCGCGATGGACACCGAAGCACCGATAAGGGAAGGGGCGTAGAAGGCTGAACGGTAGAAACCCTGGCCTTTGCGCTTGCTGTTCAGGAGCATGGCGATGGCCAATGCTGCTGCCAGCTTCAGCGGGGTTCCGAAGACCACGTAGCTCATGGTGACGCCCACGGACTGCAGGAAGCGTTCGTCCTGGAACAGCGTGGCGTAGTTGTCCAAGCCGATCCACTTGGGGGCTTCGAAGAGGTTGTAGTTGGTGAAGGAAAGGTACAGCGAGGAAATCATCGGGCCCACGGTCAGGGCGATGAATCCCAGCAGCCAGGGCAGCAGGAAGGTATAGCCGGCGCGGGCATCCGCGCCCCGCCGCCGCGATTTGCGCGGCTGCGAGGGAGCGGATGACGTGGAACGCCTGCTCAGGGTTGGGCTTTGAGTCACTAGATCGGTCCGTCAGTCGGGAAGCCTGGATCAGGCGTTCTGCTTGATGAGGTCTTCGGCTTCCTTGAACCACGAGTCAACGGCGCCGTCAATGGTGAGCTTGCCGTAGTTCAGGTCCTGTGTGACGCGCTTGAAGGAAGACTCGAGGGTACCGAAGCCTACGATGGGCGGCTCCGGAGCGTCCTTGAGGTACTTTTCAATGGACTTCTCGTAGTCCACAACCAGCTTGTCAGTGCCCTCGAACGTAGTTCCGTCCCGCTGGGTCTTGGACGCCGGGACACCACGGGAGGTCTTGAAGATCTGGCCGACTTCCGGATCGTTGACCATGAAGTCGATGAAGCGGGCTGCAGCATCCTTGTACTTGGTCTTGGCGCTGGCAACCATGAGCATGGAGGGCTTGAGGAAGAGCCCCAGGTTGTCGGGATCGTCCGAAGGAACCGGCACAAGCTTGAGTTCCTTGGCGCCGCTGTCGGCGAGGTAGCCGGCCATGAAGTTATCCCAGGTGACTTCGGTGGCAGTGACATTTGAACCGAAGGGCGACTTGGGCAACAGCTGTGTGGTCTTGTCTTCGCCCACAAGGGCACCGGTGCCGCGAAGGTCCGCGGTGAGGTTCCACCACTTCTTCAGGTCATCCTTGGAGAAGCCAAGCTTGCCTTCATCCGTAAAGGCCTTGATGTTGTTCTGACGCAGCCAGATGTTGAAGTTCCACCAGATACCTGTGTAGTCGGTGCTGCCGAACAGTGTTCCGTTGCCCTTCTGGCCGACTTCGGCCAGGAACGCGTTGAACTCTTTGTAGTTCCAGGTTCCGTCCGGCTCGGCGATGCCCAGGCTCTGGAGCTTGGCGGGATCATAGTAAACAGCGAAGGCGTTGGTGCTGGTGGGGATACCGTAGGTCTTGCCCCTGATCTGGCCGGAGGGAAGGAGCGATTTGTCGAAAGCGTCCGTGTTGATCTTCACGGTGCCAAGATCCAGGAGCTGGTTGCGCTGGGCGTAATCACGGAGATAGGAGAGATCCCATTGCATAACGTCCGGCAAGCCGCCGCCGGCCGCTTCAGTGGCACGTTTCTGCCAGTATCCGGGGAAGTCGGTGAAGTTGCCGTTGACCTTGATGTCAGGGTTCTTGGCCTCGAACAGGGCGATGGCCTTGCGGGTGCGTTCGGCACGATCATCGTTGCCCCACCAGGTGTAGCTGATGGTCACGGGGTTCTCAGCGGATCCCGTCTGGCCGGACGAAGACTGGCCACAAGCGGAGAGGAACGCGGCCGATGCTGTGCCGAGAGCCACCGTAGTGAGGAAATTCCTTCGGTTGATCATAAGAGCCTCCTTGCTCAGTTGGTGTAGCTTGCCAGCTGCCTCTACAACGTGGCAGTGATCTCGCTTACACTCGTTCTGAATCGATACAATATCCCTAAACCGGAATCCGGGCAAGCGTTTTCCAAAGTTCTTGTCGCGGCCGGCACCCGAAGATCCGTGTACCCGCAATCCAGTTAACCAGCCCGATGAAGGAGACCCATTGCCCTCCCCCGAAACCCCGCACGGCTTGTCTGTTTGGAACCACATTGAAGGCTTGGGCTACGGCGGTGACTACAACCCCGAGCAATGGCCCGAGCACATCAGGCTTGAAGACGTCGAACTGATGAAAGAGGCCGGCGTCAACCTGCTGAGTGTCGCCATCTTCTCATGGGGACTGCTCGAGCCGTCCGAGGGCGATTATGACTTTGGTTGGCTGGACGACGTCATGGACAACCTGCACCAAGCCGGCATCAAGGTAGCACTTGCCACGGCAACCGCCGCCCCACCAGCCTGGCTCGTCCGCAAGTATCCGGAAATCCTGCCGGTTACTGCGGAAGGAACAAAACTGGAACGCGGTTCGCGACGCCACTACACGCCGTCGTCAGCTGTCTACCGCCGCTACGCGACCACCATGACGCGGGTCCTCGCAGAACGCTATAAGGACCACCCCGCACTTGCCCTTTGGCATGTGGACAACGAACTGGGCTGCCACGTCAGCGAGTTCCATGGCGAGGAGGACGCCGAAGCCTTCCGCCACTGGTTGGAGCGCCGTTACGGCTCCATCGAGGAACTCAATGAAGCGTGGGGAACCGCATTCTGGTCCCAGCACTATGCGTCCTTCCAGGAAATCATTCCGCCAGGAGCTGCCCCCACCACGCTGAACCCCGGCCAGCAACTGGACTTTGCCCGGTTCAACTCCTGGGCCTTCATCGACTACTACCGGGCTTTACTGGCCGTCATCCGTGAAGTCACGCCCACGGTCCCGGCAACCACCAATTTCATGGTCTCCAGTGCCACCAAGTCCTTGGACTACTTCGACTGGTCCAAGGACATGGATGTCATCGCGAACGACCACTATCTCGTGGCGGTCGACCCCGAGCGGGAGATCGAACTCGCCTTCAGCGCCGACCTCACCCGAGGCGTAGCGGGTGGCGAGCCTTGGATGCTCATGGAACACTCGACGTCAGCCGTGAACTGGCAACCCCACAACCAGCCCAAGATGCCCGGCGAAATGCTGCGCAACTCCCTCGCCCACGTGGCCAGGGGTGCCGATGCGGTCATGTTCTTCCAGTGGAGGCAAAGCAAGGCCGGCTCAGAGAAGTTCCACTCCGCCATGGTCCCGCACGGTGGGCGGGACACGGAGATTTGGCGCAACGTGGTGGGTCTCGGCGAGGCGTTGTCCCGACTGGAACCCGTCAAGGGCTCGCGCGTTGAATCACGCGTTGCCATCGTTTTCGACTACGAGGCTTGGTGGGCTTCGGAACTGGATTCCCACCCGAGCCAGAGCCTGAAGTATCTCGACGCCATGAGGGCGTTCCATCGCTCTTTGTACCTTCGCGGGGTTACCGCAGACTTCGTCCACCCCTCGGCAGACCTCTCCGGCTACAACCTCATCCTCGTCTGCACGCTCTACTCGGTGACTGATGAGTCCGCCGCGTCGATCGCCGCGGCTGCGGACGGCGGCGCGACCGTCCTTGTCACGTACTTCAGTGGCATCGTGGACGAGCACGACCACGTCCGCTTGGGTGGTTACCCTGGCGCCTTCCGGGAAATCCTTGGGATCCGGACCGAGGAGTTCCACCCGCTCTTCCCCGGCACCTCGCTCACCCTCAGCGATGGAACGGTCGGTTCCCTGTGGAGCGAGCATGTGCACCTGACAGCGTCCGAAGGTTGCCAAGCCGAGGCGCTGGCCACGTTCACCAACTACCCGCTCGACGGCGTTCCAGCACTCACGCGCCGATCCACCGGAACCGGAGCGGCTTGGTACCTTGCGACGCTTCCCGACGCCGACGGCATCGACGCACTGACCGCGCGACTTCTGGAGGAGGCCAAGGTGACGTCCGCAGCTGAGGCTTCTGCCGCCGTCGAGCTGACGCGCCGACGGTCTGCCGACGGTCGCAGCTTCCTGTTCGCCATCAACCACGGCCGTGAGGACGTGACGGTAAAGGCCGACGGCGATGATCTGCTCAGCGGATTGCGCTTCAGCGGCGTCGTGCCTGCCGGAGCCGTGGCCGTGATCGCGGAGGACTAAGCCCAACTGGGTCGCAGTTAAGCGACTCTTCTATGGTTGTCAACGTAGCGACGGTTCGAGGCTGTTGGCGTTGAGTGTGCGGTAGATCCGTCGGGC
>NZ_JBFBGW010000032.1:0-14835 GCF_040684895.1 Paenarthrobacter sp. NPDC089322 | reverse complement strand
GGAAGCCTCCCTGCACGATTGGCCGCTGGCTACGTGGGGCACCAAGCAGGACTCAGACACCAGCTACAAGAACGTCATCAACGCCGACTCAGTTAAGACGGCGATCCGGATTGGGTACGGTCAGCGCACGCTATGCAGGGCACCACGGATAGCTGTATGAAATTCCCTTCCGTGCTACTGCCTTTACGGAATATCCAGTATCGGCGTTTAAAGTACGGGAGTGGAAGTAGCTGCGAGAACTCACCGTCCCGTGACTAAATCGGCGTGATTCTGGGTATCGGCACAGTCTTTGATTGCTGCTAGGAACCCGACTTTGCCGTTTCAGCGGTGAGCACGTAACGGGACAATGGATCCTGTGTAAAGGACAGGACGTTGCGGCGGACAGCATCCGTAGCCTGCTGGTTCACCAACCATGCATTCACGGCTTGGTCGTTCAGGATCTCGCCTGCACGGGCATAGAGCTTGTAACGTTCTTCAGTGTTGGATGTCTTGGTCGCCTGGGCAATGATCTGGTCGTATTCTGCGTTGCAGAAATGGCTGAGGTTGTACGTGCCCTTGCAGGTGTAGTCGGCGGTCAGGAAGCCGATTGGATCTGCGATATCGATGAGCCTGTTTCGCTGGCTGAGGAGCATGTCGTAGTTGCCGGCCAACACATCCGCTTCGGCCGGGACGGACTCCTTTGATTGGATTCTGACGGGGACCCCGATGGCCTTCAGGTTATCCTGAATCACGGTAGCGACGTCGGCAAACTCTGCCCTTTCGACGATGGCGAGGATCTCCAGCGGCCTGTCCGCGGTGTATCCGGCAGTGGTGAGGAGCTTCTTTGCCTCGTCGAAATTTTGCTTTGGTGAACTTGCATCGCTGGCAGCCCAGGGCTCGGTGGGTGCGAAGGGACCGGTTGAAGCAACGGCGGCACCTTCATAGACGCTGGCTGCCAAAGCCTCGAGATCAAGGGCCGAACGAACAGCTTTGCGGAAGTCAGCGCTATTGAACGGTGCCCGGCCATTATTCATGTAGAGAGTCGCTGTTCGGGGCGAGTCGGCTTTCTTTACCATGACTTCGGACGCGTTTTCCAGCGTGGACACAGCTGAGGCGGGAATGGAAAGGGAGATATCTGCCTCGCCCGTTTGAACTTGGGTCGCACGGGTAGCGCCGTCAGTGACAAAGCGAACCTCCGCTCCCGCAAGCTGGACTTTACCGCCCCAATAGTTTTCGTTCCGGTCCAGCGTCAGCGACTGCTTGACCTTTTCGGAGACCGGCACAAACGGCCCCGTGCAGTGGCCAAAGGGATCCACCGTCCCGCTCTTGTAAGCAGCCGGGGAAAGAATACCGGTATTGACACTCGCCAGACGGAAAGGGACCAACGGGCTTTCCGTCGGGGTGGTCACGCGAACTGTTCTGGCATCAGTAGCATCCACACCGCTGATGGAGTTCGGCCCGAAGGCCCTGGCGGGCACCTTTGCCTTGAGGATGCTGTTCAGTGCCGCTGCAACGGATGCGGCGGTGAGGTCAGTTCCATCCTGGAACTTCACTCCGTCGCGGATGGTGAAGTCCCACTCAAGTGGCGAAACCTGCTTCCAGTCCGTGGCAAGGAACGGAACCACTTTGCCCTGGGCCGCATCGTATTTAGTCAGGGTCTCCAGGCAGCCTGACAGCGAGAGAATGTACGCCGAGTCCGACTCCAACGCCCAGTTGGCCACAGGTGCGCGGAAGTTGTCCACCACAATGCGCTGGTTCGTGTCCGGCGCCCTGTCGGATGCGGCGGTCTGACTGGAGGTTTGACCACCGAGACCGCAGCTGGTCAAAGCAAAAAGGGCAGCAAGCCCCAGAAGGAAATAACGGCTATGTGTGCGCAAAGATACCGCCTGTGTGGGAGCCCCAAATCGTGGGCACGGAAAAAGGAACAGTTTAGGTAGCCTTACCTTGCGCAATCGAGATGCGGTTGCGAAGTGGGCCGATGGCGACGACGTTCGGGACCCGCCGACGCGGGTCCCGAACAACCAGCCTGATCTTTCCACCAAGTCGTCACGGCGACTTAGGATCCACCCGCTTGATGTGACCGGACTCATCAGGCCTCGACAACGTGGATCACGGTGGGGTGATCATCCGTTCTCGAGCAGCACAGGGGACCGACCGATCATGCTGACCTACGCAACCTGCGCCGTCGAACTCGACGAACCTTGCTCCGGAGTTCTGCCCAGACCGAAACAGCATCGACGAAATTGCAGACCGCATTATGGAGGCCATCAAAAATGTCCCATAGCGTCAGTACAGGCCTCGTGCTCAACGGCAGTAAATGTTGGCAGAGAACAGTCTCCTGGCGACCACCCCGCATGTCGCGAGCGCGTTCGAGGGGACGGCGCTCAGTCGAAGCCGTGGCAGTAAACCTTGCGAACGGTCTCTGTAACTTCCCAGCGGCCCGACCAACCCTTGGGCTGCACAACGACGTCGCCGGCAGAGACCTTGTAGACGTTCCCGGTGGCACCATCGGTGACGGTTACAGAGCCGCTCAGGATATAGCACACCTCGGTGTCTTCACGGGGAGTTATGTTCCAGCCGCCGGGATTGCACTCCCAAACGCCTGTCTTGATAGCAGTGTCGAACTTCAGGATCGCCGTCTGGGGGTCACCCGAGTCGTAGCCGGCACGGTGGCCGTTCGGCTCGAGCTCGCCGGTGATCTTGGCGGCAGGCACATGAACATACGGACGCATAAACTTCTCCTTTTCTATCTGTCGATTGTCGACGATAGCATCCAAATGCTACAGCAGATGTCTAGAGATACTCCATCCATATGGGTATCTATCGTCATATCTCGCAGATTCTGTATTACTGTTATACAGTTTTGGGGTGACGATCAATGAAGCCGTGACGGTTGCCGACGCTGTTCGTAGCCACCTTGAACGAAGCCTCTTGGCAGGCGACTACGCAGCGGGAGCGCAGATCAAGGACAGCCACGTGGCCGAGAAGCTGGGGGTAGCGAGGCCCACTGCGCGCGTTGCAGTACAGGCCCTCATCGCGGACGGCTTCCTGGAACGTGAAACCGGGCGAAGTGCAAAGGTCCGCCGTTTCTCCGTCCAGGACGTCGCGGACATCTTCCGTGTGCGTCGGCTCATCGAATTTGAGGCGGTCCGTTCGGTCTGCCGAGGCGCAAACACTGAGCCGATCCGGGAATCCGTGGCGAGGTTTTCGGAGGTCAGGGATGATCAGGATTGGGAAACTGCGGTCCAAGCTGACATGGGCTTCCACGCGGCGGTCGTTGCAGCTGCCGACTCCCCACGGCTGAGCGGGCTGTTTCAGACGATTTCCACTGAGATCCGCCTTCTGATGGCGCTGCTGCGCCCCCGGTACCTCCAGGTGTCCATGCTGCACGATGAACATATCGTGCTCCTGAATTCCCTGATTGCCGGCGTCCCAGACCAAGCATTGCAGCTGTGGGCCGCCCATTTGGACGATGCCGAAACCTTCCTGGGCAACAGTGTCCTGGAAGATCCCGAGCAGGCGCATTAGGCCCGGCACTCCACCGGCTCCAGAGGACCGCAGTCGTTCCGCCGCACTCCCACGTCGATCGCCTCTCGATCAAAAAGACCATTCCTGAAAACCCCAGTGGAAAGCACACCATGCATTCAGAGCTCAATGCAACGGAAAACGCGCCGATCCTGGAAAGGCTCCGGGCAGCCGGTGTGCCGGTGGAAGCCTCGGGTCACCGGCTCGCCGCCTACTCCTACGACGCGTCGAATTACCGGATCCCGCCTGTCGGTGTTGTCTTTCCCCGCAGTGTCGAGGACGTCGTTGCCGCCATGGCGGTGTGCCGGGAAACCGAAACCCCGCTGATAAGCCGGGGTGGAGGGACGTCCATGGCCGGGAACGCCATCGGCCCAGGAATCGTTCTGGACTTCTCGCGGCACATGAACCGGATTATCGACATCGATGAGACGGCAGGGACGGCAGACGTCGAAGCCGGTGTGGTGCTAGCCCAGCTCACCCGCGAAACCGAATACGCTACGGGCGGCAGCCTTACTTTCGCCCCCGACCCGTCCTCAAAAAACCGCGCCACCATCGGCGGCGCCATAGGCAATGACGCCTGCGGCAACCACTCCGTCCGGTATGGACGGACTTCCGACCATGTTCACGAGATCGACGTCGTCACCTCCGATGGAGCGCTCCTCACCGCGTCGGACAAGGGCGTCCGTGCCACCAACCCGTTCGACGCCTACTCCGTCTCCCGTGCGTTCCAGTTGGGCGAAGACCTCAAAAGGCTCGCGCAGGACAACCTTGCTGCCTTCCGTCGGGAACTGGGCCGCATCCAGCGCCAAGTGTCCGGTTACCACCTTGCCAACCTGCTGCCCGAAAACGGCCTGAACGTTGCCAAGGCATTGGTCGGCACCGAAGGAACCTGCGCGGTCGTCGTCCGCGCCCGCATGAAACTCGTCCCTAAGCCATCCAGTGCACTTCTGGTCTGCCTCGGCTACTCCGACGTGGTAGATGCCGCAAAGGACATCGAGACCATCCTTGAATTCTCACCGGCAGCGGTCGAGGGCATCGATGAGGCCATCGTGGATACAATGCGGCTGCGCCGCGGAGACGACTCCGTTCTGGGGCTACCCCGGGGCAGGGCATTCTTATACGTGGACCTCGACGGCGACGAACCGGACGAGGTGGCCCGCCAAGCCGCCCTGCTGCTGGAACGGCTCGCTGCGAACGGCCGGCTGGTCGACGGGTGCGCCGTACCAGACGCTGCCGAACGCGCTACGCTGTGGCGGGTGAGGGAGGACGGCGCAGGCCTGTCATCCAGGCCAGCCAGTGGCGGAGAATCCCAGGCCGGATGGGAGGACTCCGCGGTGGCCCCGCAGAACCTTGCAGCGTATTTAGCGGACTTCCGGAGGCTCCTCGACGAGTATGAGCTGACCGGGATCATGTATGGGCACTTTGGGGCCGGATGCATGCACATCCGCATCACCTACGACCTCCGGAGCGAAGAAGGCCGCAACGTGTTCCGCAAGTTCACGCAGGCCGCTGCCGACCTTGTTGTCCGCCACGGAGGCTCGCTGTCTGGAGAACACGGCGACGGACGGGCCCGTTCAGCGCTGCTTTCGCATATGTATTCCCCAGGCATGCTCGCCGCGTTCGAGGAGTACCGCAAGCTGTGGGATGAGGCACGGATCCTGAATCCGGGCTCCATCACCGATCCGGATCCGTTTGACGCCAATCTGGCCCTGGACAATGTCCCCAAGCGTGAGTGGAGGACGCACTTCGAACTCCGCCCAGTCGAGGCGGCCGCGGCCGGAGCCGATCCCTGGGTACATGCCGTCCAGGCCTGCATCGGCGTCGGCAGATGCCGTTCCGACGCCGGCGGAGTGATGTGCCCCAGCTTCCGCGCCACAGGGGACGAGAAAGACTCGACCCGTGGACGGTCCAGGGCGCTCCAGGACATGGTCCGGGGTGCGCGAACCATCGATGAGGGCTGGAAGTCCGAAGATGTCCGCGAGGCGTTGGACCTGTGCCTGGCCTGCAAAGCCTGCTCCAACGACTGCCCGGCAGGCGTGGACATGGCCAGCTACAAGTCGGAGTTCTTCTCCCACTACTACGAAGGCAAGTTGCGACCCATGTCGCACTTCTCCCTTGGCTGGTTGCCGCGTTGGCTCAAACTCACCAGGCTGATCAGCCCCTTGGTGAACGGAGTGTTGGCCAGTCCGCTCGGTGGCGTGGTGGCCGCAGCCGGTGGCCTCACCACCAAGAGGAAGATGCCTAAGTTTGCCTCCCGCAGGATGCTTCGTGTCGCCCTCGCCCCGTACAGCGCCCCCTCCACGACGGCCGACGCCGTGCTGTTCGTTGACTCGTTCACCAAGGGTTTCCGGCCTGAAGTGGCAGGGGCAGCAGCCCGGGTAACGGAAGGTACTGGAAGGCAGGTCAGCTGCGAATCCGACGTCTGCTGCGGACTAACCTGGATCTCCACGGGTCAACTCGACACCGCGAAGAAGCTCATGGGCAGGGCCGTGGCGAAGCTCGATGACGGCGCCGATACGCCGATCGTCGTCATTGAACCAAGTTGCGCCGCAGCCTTGAAGAAGGACGCGCCGGAACTGCTGGGCACCGAGGCCGCCGAACGCGTTTCCCGCAGAATCCGCAGCTTCGCCGAGGCCGTAACTGAATGGGTCGACGCAGGCTGGAAGCCACCGGCCGCACCTACGGACGTGACGGTGCAGACCCACTGCCACGAGTACTCCACATTCGGGGCCACGGTCCAGCGGAAGGCACTCGCCGCGCTCGGCGTCGCCAATGTGACCGAGGCGACCGGTTGTTGCGGAGTCGCCGGGAACTTTGGCTTCGAAGCCAACCACTACGACATCTCCATGAAGGTCGCTGAACAGGCGTTGGCTCCGGCCCTTGCCCGGACGGCTCAGAACACCCCGGTCCTCGCCGACGGCTTCAGTTGCGCGATGCAGGTCAAGCAATTGGAACCGGAGCGCAAGAGCCTCCACCTTGCCGAGCTCCTTGATCCGCTGAACACTGCCCCCAGGGACTCAGAGACCTGCCCGACTCCCGCAGCATCCAGTGCCGAGTTGAGCCATTGACAGAGTCAATGCCTCGACCGTAGCATCAACATGGCCAACAAATTTGTCGACAATCGACGAGAAATCTCGCTCGTCCATCACCGGCGGCCATGAATCCACCCTCCTTGTCACTGCCATCGACCCGGCCATTACCGAAAGAGAGAACCGATGAGCCTCATCTCCGACGTCGCTACACCGCTGATTGCGGCTGACTCCGCCAGCCTCCGCCACGCGGATGCCGTCATCCAATCCATCAGCCTTCCCAGCTCCGGCATCGGAGTCCAGGATCCTGCGACAGGCGAAACTATTGCGCATGTCCCCGACGCCGATGTTGAAGCCGCGCTGGAGGCTGTTGCCAAGGCGGACCAGGCTGGTGCGGCGTGGTCCAGGAGCAGCCTTCGTCACCGCGCGGACGTGCTGCACGCCTGGTACGACAAGCTCGTTGCCCACACTGAAGATCTCGCTCACCTTATTTCGCGCGAAATGGGCAAGCCGCTGGCAGAGGCGCGCGGCGAGGTTAAATACGGTACGGACTTCGTTCGCTGGTACGCCGAGGAGGCGGTGCGTCCCGCAGGGAACTTCCGCGAAACGCCGGATGGTGGTGCGAGCTTGCTGACGCGCCGCTCCCCCGTCGGCCTGGCGGTACTGATCACGCCATGGAATTTCCCGTTGGCGATGGCCACCCGGAAAATCGCACCCGCCCTGGCTGCAGGATGCCCCGTAGTCATCAAGCCTGCGACCCTCACTCCCCTCACGACGTACTTTGCTGTTCAACTGGCCGTCGAGGCAGGGGTACCGGAAGAACTTATCCAGGTCATCACGACCTCAAAATCAGGTGCGTTCAGCGAAGCCGTCCTCCTCGACCCAAGGGTCAGGAAGGTTTCTTTCACCGGATCGACGCCGGTGGGACGTCAGCTCCTGAAGCTTGCCTCCCAGAATGTGCTCCGAAGCTCAATGGAGCTTGGCGGCAACGCTCCGCTCATCGTCTTCAACGACGCCAACCTGCAGCGGGCCGTGGATGGAACGTTTGCCGCGAAACTCCGCAACGGCGGCCAATCCTGCATTGGAGCCAACCGAATCTACGTCCAGGACGGAATAGCCGATGACTTTGTGGCAGCGCTCACCGAACGCTTCGCCCAGGTCGCCGTGGGAAGCGGCCTCGGACAGCAGACAGGACTCGGCGCCCTGATCGACCACCGTGCAGTCGCCCAAATGCAGGCCTACACCGAGAACGCCGTGGCCCTGGGCGCCACACTGCTCACCGGCGGACACGGATACGACTCGGTAGGCAACTTCTTCGCCCCGACCGTGCTGGACCGCGTTACGGAAGATTCCGACGTCGCCCAGTCCGAGATTTTCGGCCCCATCGCCGCAATACAGCGCTTCAGCTCCGAGGCCGAAGTACTCGACCGCGCCAACGCCACAGAATTCGGCCTCGCCGGCTACATCTTCACCGAGAACCTTGACCGCGCCCTCAACGTCGCCGACAGTCTCCAGACAGGAATCGTCGGCATCAACCAAGGCGTCCCATCCAACGCAGCTGCCCCCTTCGGAGGCGTCAAGCAGTCAGGCCTCGGACGCGAAGGAAGCGCCGAGGGCCTCGAAGAATACGAGAACATCCGCTTCTACAACGTGGCCCGACGCGCCACCGCCGAACACGAGCCCGCTCCCATCTAAATACCGATCGCTGAGACCCGGCGCCAGTCGGCGCCGGGTCTCAACTGCCTAGTGAGGCTTGGAACCGAAAGCCCGACGCCGGCCAGCAGGAACCGCGGCAGGCCAGCATTAGTACAACGACGCGCCTGCAAAGCACTCCGCTAACCCGAGCCAGGCCCTGCGGGATTGATAGAAACAAGGGGGATGCCTTCCTTGAAGAAACTCCCCTTGTGTTCTTGGTCCGGCCCCGAGGTCGGTTCCCACCCTCACAAAGCACAAGATCGTTGGAAGGCACTGGACAGCTGGGTACAGGCCGTAGCCGTCCAGCGACTGCCGCCATACTGTTGCTCATAAGCGGGTGTGGAAAGCACCCTAAAGTTTGAGGGAGGCTTACCGGCATGGTGTCTCACATGAAAGTAGCAGTGATAGGCGTCGGGACCATGGGGGCACAGGTTCTTTGGCAGCTCAGCCGTCGCGGCGTGGATGTAACAGGATTTGAAAGGTATGCCCCTGGCCATTCGCGTGGGGCGGCGGGTGGCGAGAACCGTCTCTTCCGGAACATCGAGCTTGAAGACACCCGGTACAGCCCGATTGTCTCTCGTGCAGACGGCCTCTGGAAAGAACTTCAGGAAGAGTCCGGCCGTGAACTCCGGACCTTGACCGGCTCCCTTGTGATGGGTTCGCAGGAGGATGCTTCGATCCGCACCACCCTGCGCAGTGCCGAAGAAACAGGTATCGACTATGAGGTGTTTGACGCCAGGCAGCTTGCGGTCCGCTGTCCGCAGTTCAGAATGTACGACGGAGACGTCGCGATCCTCGATGTCCGCGGCGGTTTCATCCGTCCAGAATTAACCGTTGCGACTACTGCGCGACTGGCCCAACGACTCGGCGCGAAGCTAGTTACTGGCAGCACCGTGCTCGATGTGCGGGGAACGCCCACAGGGGCGGTCGTCAAGACTGACAGCGGCGAACAGCATTTCGACCGGGCAGTTGTTTGTGCGGGCGGATGGACCGCAAAGCTCTTACCGCGGTTTGCCCGGATCGTTGAAACGCGAAGGCCAATATCGACGTGGCATTTCGGGACAGATCCCGGATACCTGGCAGGGATTCTCCCTTTCCTCCGAACCGAACCCGCGTATTGCTATGGCATTCCCACCGCCGACTACACGGCGATGAAAATCGGTCTCGGATACTCGCAGCATCTTGAGGTTGATGACCCGGACGACGTGGAACGGATAGTGCGCCCGGAAGAGCTGGCTCCCTTCCAAGAGAAGATTTCCCGCTTCCTTCCGGGTCTTGACCTCAACCCGATGCGCACTGAAACGTACCTGGAGACCTATACAGCAACGCGTCGGGAATGGATCGGTCCCCATCCGGGCATGGAGAACGTTCTTGTGCTGTCAGGATTCTCCGGACACGGATTCAAGATGTGCCCGGCCATCGGAGAAATCGGCGCCCATCTGGCCTTGAATGAACCTTCACCCGTGGACATTGGATTCTTGGGCCACCCGGACTCGCGTGAACAGTGAAAAGAAGAAGCCCTACAGCACCAAGACAAAAATGGTTGACAATCTACTAACCGTACAGGTATCGTCGACAATCGACAGGGCGTACTGAAATCGACAGAACGCACTGAATGCTCGTCGACAATCGACTAGCATCGAGCAACAAGTGGAGGAATTGTGGTCTTCGAAAACAAGCCGAAATTCGTTACGTTCGACATGAACGGAACGCTCATCAAGTTCGCGATCAACGACACGATGCGTGATGTCTTGGGCGAGCGACTGCCGGCGGAGGTCGCCGATGAATACCTGCGCATCTGCAAGGCGTACCGGATCGACGAGTGCATGGGCGCGTACAAGCCCTTCCACCAGATCGTCAACGATTCCATGGAGCGCGCCTCGCGCAAGGTCGGCATCGAGTTCCGGGCCGATGAGGCGCGCGAGGTCTACGACCGGATCCCGTCGTGGGGCCCCTACCCGGGCGTCACTGCGGCGCTCAACCGCCTCGCGGAGGCTGTTCCGCTGGTTATCATCACCAACAGCGACACCGCGGTTGCCGAGAAGCTTGCGGCGAACCTCGAGGCCCCGTTCGCCGACATCATCACCGCCGAGCAGATGGGCTGCTACAAGCCCCGCCTCGCCGCGTTCGAGTACATGTTCGCCAAGCTCAACGTGACCCCGGACGAGATCGTGCACGTCTCCGCGAGCCCCATGTACGACCACCGCCCGGCGGCCATCATGGGCATCGAGAACAAGGTTTACGTCGACCGCGGCTTCGAGCACGACGAGCACTGGCTCGGCTACGAGCGGATCACGGACATCGCTGACCTCCCGGTCCTCTTCGGCCTGCCGCGTCCTGACGCCTCCTGAGCCGACCCATAGAGACGATGATCCGAAACAAGGCGGTGACGGCATGAGCCAGGCCCTCCCCCAGACCGTCAAGGGCGACACGGCCGCAGAAAGGCTCCAGGCCCTCGGCCTGGAACTGCCAGACCTCGACGGCAACGCCTACTTTGTCCACCACAATGCGGTGGGTGAGAGCATCCACATCTCAGGCCAGCTGCCGTTCAAGGACGGCGTGCTGCTGGGCCAGGGTATCGTCGGCCGGGACGTCGATCTGGAGACGGGAAAGCAGCTCGCACGCCACGCTGCGCTCAACTGCCTCGCCGCCGCAGTCCAGGCAGTCGGAGACCTCGAGCAGGTCCGGATCGTGCAGATGCTCGTCTTCGTGGCCAGCCAGCCGGACTGGGGCTTGCAGTCGCAGGTCGCCAACGCGGCCAGTGAGCTTCTCATCGAGGTCCTCGGTGAGAACGGACGGCACGCCCGTACCGCCATAGGGGTCGCTGGGCTACCCCTCAACACCCCAGTCGAGATCCAGATGGTCTGCACAACTGCTTCGTAGGGACCGCTGTCGTCGTTCGGGACCCGCTGATGCGGGTCCCGAACGGCATCACATCGAGGACGTCAGCATCGCTGCCCTCGATCATTCATACACAGAAACATGAGGAGTACAGCGTGAACCGGCTTCAACGGGCACTGGACGCTCTCGTCACCCGGGTTGACACCCCCGCACCCATCGTGGTGGCCGACGTGATGCAGGGCAACATCGACCGAATGCAGGCCTTCGCCAACCAGCGGGGCCTCCAGGTCCGGCCGCACGTCAAGACGCACAAGTGCGTTGAGATCGGCCGGCGCCAGGTCAAGGCAGGCGCCGTCGGAATTACCGCGGGCAATGTGGGTGAGGCAGAAGTCTTCGCCGCAGCCGGGTTCGATGACATCTTCATCGCCTACCCGATCTGGGCTGCCGGAACGAAGGGGCCGCGTATCCGCAAGCTGGCCGAGACCATCCGGCTGCGGGTCGGCGTGGACAACCTCGCGGCGATCGACGCCCTCGCCGACGCGATGGGAGAGGACGCTGGACGGCTGGAGGTCGTGGTCGAGGTCGACTGTGGAGCCCGCCGCTCGGGCGCGCCGGCGGAGGCAGCTGGCAAGCTGGCCGCCGCCGCCCGCAAGCGCGGACTGGTTCCCGCAGGCGTCTTCACCTACCCCGGCCACGGCAGCGTCGGCCCGGACGCCCGGCAACGCGCCGCGCTGGACCAGGAAACAGCGCTCACCACCGCGGTGCGCAGTCTCGCCGCTGCAGGCATCACCCCGGACGTGGTCAGCGCGGGGTCCACGCCTACCGTGGAGTTCTCCACCAGCGGCGTGATCACGGAGATCCGGCCAGGCGAGTATGTGTTCAACGACCTGAACAACACCCGCCTCGGCGCCTGCACCGAAGACCAAATCGCCCTGTTCGTCGCCGGCACCGTAGTCAGCGACTGGGTTCCCGATCAGGTCATCCTCGATGTCGGTACGAAGGTCCTGGGCCGCGAGGGCAGCCCCGAGCGTGGCTTCGGCGGTATCGCCGGCACCAACGCAACCCTCTCCAAACTCAACGAATACCACGGATTCCTACCGCTGCCCGAGGGTTTCCAACCCGGCGTCGGCACCGTACTCCCGGTCGTGCCAAACCACGTCTGCCCGGTCGTGGTCAACTTCGAGGAATACATCGTCACCGACAGCACGGGCACCACCCTGGAACGCTGGCCCGTCGATGCCCGCGGCTTCCTCAACTAAACGGCCGGGACAACGGACTTCCCCGGTCTCCCCCACTACATAACCTCAAACTAGGAGTCTCAGACATGCGACTTGATAAAGTAACGGCCCTGGTGACCGGCGCCAACAGCGGAATCGGGCAGGCCGTGTGCTCCCACTTCCGTCGCGAGGGGGCACGCCTGCTGCTGACCGGCCGCAAGGAGCAGATCGACAACGCCCAGCCCGAGGACCTGTATGTTCCGGGAGACCTCAACGACGAAGCTTTCGTTGAAAGACTCGCGCACGAGGCCGCCGAAGCCTACGGCACCGTGGACGTCGTTGTGCTGAATCACGGCCTGCAAGTCAGCGGCCCGCTCACTGAAATGGCTTACGAGGACGCGAAGAACGTGCTTCACAGCAACCTTCTCAGTTCCTTCCTGGTGATGAAGCACTTCGCCCCGTTGATGCCCGCCACGGGCGGCTCTTTCGTCCTGGTCGGTTCACGCCTCGGCATGGTGGGCAAACCTGATGAGGTCTTGTACTCCGCAGCCAAAGGTGGCCTGATCATGCTCGCGAAGGGCGCCGCCATCGAGTGGGCAGAGCGGAACATCCGCGTGAACGTCGTCGCCCCGGGCCTCACGGCCACCCCCATCATCGAAGCTTCGTTCCAGCGCAGGGACGACCCCGAGGCCTACCGCCGCCAGCGTGAAGGACAGATCCCGCTCCAACGTTTGGCCACTCCCGAAGAGGTCGCAGACGCCGTTCTCTTCATGGCATCATCGGAGTCCTCCTACGTCACCGGAGCGGTCCTTCCCGTCGACGGTGGATACACCGCGTTCTAAACATCACCCATGAAGCGGAGACAGCCGGTAAGCCTGGCCAAGGCTGGACGAGGCCCCGCCGTCTATCAGCTCAACGGTTCCCACACAAAGAAGGACAACAATGACAGCCCTTGCAGCAGCGCCCCGAAACGGAGAGCTCGGCTTCTGGATGGCCGGGCTCGCAGACAAGAGGCCCTCGTACCCCCGCTTCACCGGCGATGGTTCAGTAGACCTGGCCATTATCGGTGGTGGCTACACAGGCCTCTGGGCAGCGTACTTCGCCAAGAAACTCGAGCCCTCACTCTCGGTTGCAGTTTTTGAAGCAGAACAGATCGGCTACGGCGCATCCGGCCGGAACGGCGGTTGGCTTTCTGCGATGCCTGCAGGTAACCGTGCCAAGTTTGCCCGCGCTTCTGAGGGCGGCATTGATGCGAGCCGCGCCTTGCAGCAGGAGTTTATCGCCGCCGTCGATGCTGTCCTGGACATTCTTCAGGCCGAAGGCATTGATGCGGATCAGATCAAAAGCGGTGCTCTGATAGCTGCCCACACGAGGGCGGGGCTTGGCCGCCTGGCTGCCCGGCGTGACGCCGAGCGAAAGTACGGATTGACCGACGACGACGTCCGGCTGCTCGACCGTGAAGAGTTCCGGAAGGAAATCAACATTTCCACTGTCCACGGCGGCATGTTCTACAAGCACTGCGCCCGGATTCATCCAGCCAAACTCGTCTACGGACTCGCTGACACCATTACTTCCATGGGAGTGAGCATCTACGAGGGCAGCCGGATAGGAAGCATCGACGGCAACACCCTCACTCTGGTTGGCGGGAGGGTGACTGCGGCCAAGACGTTCGTTTGCACCGAGGGGTATTCCGGACAACTGCTTGGTAGCAGGAGCCTGATTCCGATCAATTCTTCGATGATCGTGACCAAGCCGTTGTCGGACGAGGCGTGGCAGCAGATTGGCTGGAACGGGCCGCAGAACCTCAATGACTCCGCGCACACCTTCATCTATTCGCAGCGAACAGCCGATGGCCGGATCGCCATCGGTGGCCGTGGCAGGCCCTACCGTTACGGCTCCGGGACGGGCGGCGCCGGCGCGACTGCCCAGTCCACGATCGACCTGCTTTCCACCAAACTTCGCGCCTTCTTCCCAGGCATCAACTTCGAAGTGGACCATGCCTGGTCCGGAGTTCTGGGCGTTACCCGCGATTGGAACGGGGGTGTGCACTGGGACCCAGCGTCCGGAATCGGGTCTTCAACGGGTTATGCGGGACACGGTGTGACCGCGGCCTACCTGGGCGGCAGGACTCTGGCGGAATTGGCCTTCGAACGGAAGACGGAACGAACGTCACTTCCCTGGGTGGGATACCAAGCACCGAAGTGGGAACCCGAGCCCCTTCGCTGGCTGGGGGTTCACAGCATGTACAGCCTGTTCGGCGTCGCTGACCAATGGGAAGAGCGTAAGGATTCCACCGAGACGTCGCTGCTGGCCAAATTCGGTAGCAGGCTCGCCGGCCTTCACGAATAGTACAAACCGACCAAAACTTCTACCTGAACTGCTTCGAAGGGAAGCTTATGAAGACCATCAACAAAGTTCAGACCGCAACTGCGGGACTTGCAGTCCTCTTATGTCTGAGCGCATGCGGCGGCGCCGCGAGCAGCCAGTCCCCCGACTCAGCGGGCACCAACAACACCACGGATATTTCCGAGGGTGTCCAGCCTGATGCT
>NZ_JBFBGW010000031.1:0-15443 GCF_040684895.1 Paenarthrobacter sp. NPDC089322 | reverse complement strand
ATATAGGCCGGAACGAACCCGGGGAACTCAAACGCCCGGTCGTAGCCGCCCTTGCGGGCCTCGTCCCGGATCGAGTTGCCGTAATCGAACACCTCGGCCCCGGCGTCCTGGAACTCCACCATCGCCTGGACGTGGCGGGCCATGGAGGTCTGGGCCTTCTTCGTGAACCCTTCCGGATCGGCCGCGGCCTCGGTGTGCCATTCCTCGACGGTGATGCCCTCGGGCAGGTACGACAACGGATCATGGGCGCTCGTCTGGTCCGTGACGACGTCGATCGTCAGCTCGCCGGCCTTGTGGCGGCGGAGCAGTTCCGGGAACACCTCGGCGGCGTTGCCCACATACCCCACGGACCAGCCGCGGCGCTCAGCCTTGGCCTTCAGGACCTTGGCGATCGCGGTGTCCAGGTCGGTCTCGACCTCGTCCAGGTACCGCTTACCGGCACGGCGGCGCAACCGGGACTCATCCACATCAACAATCAAGCACGCGCCGTCATTCAACGTGACCGCCAACGGCTGCGCCCCGCCCATGCCACCGCACCCGCCCGTGAGGGTCAGGGTCCCGGCCAGCGGGCCCTCGGTCGAACCTTCAGGGGCGGGCGCCGGGTGGCGGCCCTGCTCAGCAAGCTTCCGTCCGACGGCGGCGAACGTCTCGTACGTGCCCTGCAGGATCCCCTGCGTGCCGATGTAAATCCAGGAACCGGCAGTCATCTGCCCGTACATGGTCAGGCCCTCGGCCTCGAGCCGGCGGAACTCCGGCCACGTTGCCCAGTCCCCCACCAGGTTCGAGTTCGCCAACAACACCCGCGGCGCCCATTCATTCGTGCGGAACACACCCACCGGCTTGCCGGACTGGACCAGAAGGGTCTCGTCCTTCTCCATGGTTTCCAGCGTCCGGGTAATCGCATCAAACGCAGCCCAGGAACGCACCGCCCGGCCCGTACCCCCATAAACCACCAGGTCATCCGGACGCTCAGCAACCTCCGGATCCAGATTGTTCATCAACATCCGCAACGGCGCCTCGGTCTGCCACGACTTAGCGGTCAACTCCGTACCCCGGGCAGCCTTGACCGGACGGGCTCCTGTAGTGAAATCGGCAGTCATTCTTTACTCCTCAAAAACAATTTCAGCGGGGTCTAGCCCAGGTTCTTGGACTTGAGCCATTCCTTGGCAATCTCGCCGATGTCCTCGAATTTCGCCACGCGACCGTTCATCGTGATGAGGTCCTCCGTGGTGAGCGCGGCGGAGACCTTGTCCAAGGTTTCCTTGACGGTGTCGGTGGACTTCTTCTGGTTGATGACCGGGACGATGTTCTCGGACAGGAAGAGGTTCTTGTTGTCTTCGAGTGCCACGAGGTTGTTTTCCGCCAAGGCAGGATCGGTGCTGAAGAGGTCCGCAACCTGTACCTGACCGGAAAGGAGGGCGTTCAGCGTCAGCGGCCCACCGGCGTCGAGCGCTGAAAATTCCTTGAACTCAAGGTTGTAGACGGACTTCAGGCCGGCCACGCCGTTGAGGCGGGTCTTCCACTCCGGCGGACCACCCAGGACGAGTTCCTTGGCCACCGGCTGGAGGTCCTCGATGGTCTTGAGGTTGTACTGCTCGGCGGTTTCCTTCTTCACGGTGAGGACGTCCTTGTCCTCTGCTTCGGAGGCCGTGAGGACCGTCAAGCCGGACGGGATCTTGGTGCCGAGTTCCTTGATGACGTCCTCGGACGAGACAGCCTTGGTTGAAGAATCGAGGTACTGCAGGAGGGCTCCGCCGTATTCGGGCATGAGGTCGATGGAGCCGTCCTTGAGCGCGGGAATGGTGACTTCGCGGCTGCCGATGCTCGGCTTTTCCGTGACTTCCACGCCCTTGGCTTTGAGGGCCTCTGCGTAGATCTTTGCGATCAACTGGCTTTCGGGGAAGTCGGCCGAACCGACGATGATGCTGTCGCTTGAGGCTCCCGCGTTAGCAGTGTTGGATGTGCTCATGGGGTCCCCGCCGCCGCAGGCGCTCAGGGTCAGGGCGGCAACGGCCGCGAGGGTGAATCCGGTGATGTACTTCTTCATGTCAACTCTCCTGAAATGGGCGCTGCAGGGCATGCAGCGGCCAGGTGGGGGTGGGTGGAGGTGAATCTTCGCGCCGGCGTGCCGGCTCATAGTGTTGCTTAGACCGTGACGGGGGTCTTCACGGCTTCGGCTGCGGGGGCCGACTTGATGGTTCGCCGCGTCAGTCCTGGTGAGACGACCCGGCGTGTGATGAATGCGAGCAGTTGGTCGAAGAACAGGGCCAGCAGTGCAACCAGGACGGCGCCCGCAACCATTTGGCTGTAGTCGTTCTGGGCCTTGCCATCGATCAGGAGCCGACCCAGGCCGCCGAGCGAAATGTACGCCGCGATGGTCGCCGTCGAGATGATCTGCAGCAACGCGCTGCGCACGCCGGACAAAACCAGCGGAAGCGAGCACGGCAACTGGACATCGGTGAGAATCTTCATGGTCCGGAAGCCCATGCCTTTGGCAGCGTCGACGGCGGCAGCGTCCACCGCGCGCACGCCGGCATAGGTGTTGGTCAGGATGGGTGGAACCGCGAGCAGGATCAGCACGATCAGGCTCGGCAGGATGTAGCCCATCCGCGACGGGAACGAGGGCGAGATCACCAGGACCAGCAGGATCAGGAGACCGACGCTGGGCAGGGCACGCAATGCGTTGGCCAGCCCGGCGATCATGAACACGCCCTTGCCTGTAACTCCAATGTAGATGCCCAGCGGCACCGCGATGATGGCGGCGATGGCCAAGGCAATCAGGGAATACAGGAGGTGTTCGCCAATGAGCGTAGGGATGCCGTCAGCGCCGGTCCAGTGTGCGGGGTCGAACAAGTAGTTCACGATGCCACCACCTTGGGGGTCCACGGTGTGAGCCACCGGTTGAGAAGGATAATCAGCCCGTCAAGGATCATCGCCAAGACGACGCAGAGTACGATGCCCGCGATGATCGGCGTGAAGAAGCGGAGCTGGAAGCCCTGCGTGAACAGCGTGCCAAGCTGCGGAATACCCAACAGCGCGGCAACGGACACGAGGCTCACGTTGGACACTGCGGCCACACGCAGGCCTGCACAGATCACGGGAACACCCACGGGAAGCTCCACCTTCAGCAGGCTCTGGTAGCCGCGGTAGCCCATGGCCTTGGCGGCCTGGACCGTGTCTTCGGGCACGGACTCCAAGGCATCAGCCACCACACGCACCAGCAGTGCCACGGTGTAGATGGTCAGGGCTGCCACGATGTTCAGCGGATCAAGGATCTTGGTGCCCAGGACCAGCGGAAGCAGCACAAAGAGCGCCAGGGACGGAACGGTGTAAAGGAGACCGGCGACGCCTACCAGCAACGGGTAGATCCGCCGGCTCCGGTGTGCCCACCAACCAAGGGGAAGGGCGATCAGCAGCCCCAGGACCAAGGGAATGACCGCGAGCGCAACGTGCCAGCCGAAGAGGAAGACGATGTTGTCGAACTGCCGGCCCAGCCATTCAAAGTTCATCGGGCCGTCTCCAGATGCGGCTCGGCTTCGATGGCCTTGACGACGTCCGTAGCGGTGACGGTGCCGATGAGCTCTCCGTGCTCGTTGACCACCACGCCGCGCCGGCTTGGCGAGGAGAGCGCGGCATCGAGCAACTGGCGCATGGTTCCGGAGGCGGCGGCGGGAATTCCGCTGAGGTTCAGGTGTTCGCGCTTCAGCTCGCCGTTGAGAAGGTCCGGCTGTGCCCAACCGAGGGGCTTGCGGCCGCCGTCGACCACCAACACCCAAGCACCCGACGCCTTGGCGCGGGCCTCCTCCGCGGAAGCACCAAGCTGGACCACGGCTTCTTCGCCGATGGCGACATTGCCTGCAGTCTTGGTGAAGCCGAGCGAACGGTAGCCGCGGTCGCGGCCTACGAAGTCGGCCACGAATTCATCGGCAGGCGAGGTAAGCAGTTCCGATGGCGAAGCCATCTGAGCGAGCTTGCCGCCAACACGCATCACGGCAACCTGGTCACCGAGCTTGAGGGCTTCGTCGATGTCGTGGGTGACCATGATGATGGTCTTGCCGATTTCGCGCTGCAGGCGGAGGAACTCGTCCTGCAGTTGCCCGCGAACCACGGGGTCAACGGCGCTGAAGGGCTCGTCCATGAGCATGAAGGCAGGGTCCGAAGCGAGTGCACGGGCAACTCCGACGCGCTGTTGCTGGCCTCCGGAAAGCTGCCACGGGTAGCGCTTGGCGAAGCTGGCGGGAAGACCGACGCGCTCGATCAGTTCAAGGGCTTTGGTCCGGGCCTTCTGGCGGCTCTCGCCCAGCAGGACGGGCATGGTTGCCACGTTGTCGACGATTGTCTTGTGGGGGAAAAGGCCGGCGTGCTGGATGACGTAACCGATCCTGCGGCGAAGCAGCGCTGCGTCCATGCCGGAGGTTGGCTCGTCATCGAGGTAGATGGTCCCGCTGGTGGGTTCGATGAGGCGGTTGATCATCCTCAACGAGGTGGTCTTGCCACAACCCGAGGGACCAACCAGGATGGTCAGTTTCCCGGTGGGCGCCTCCAGATTGAGGCCGTCGACGGCGACGGTGCCGTCCGGGTAGGCCTTGGTGACGTTTTCAAACTTGATCATTTCTTTTCCATGCTTTCCTGGGGCACTTCATGGTCTTCGTCGGGTTCCTCGAGGATGTTGTCTGCTACTTTCACCAGTTCCTCGCCAAATGTCTGTGCCTTCGCCTGGTCCAAGCGGTAACTGGGAACGACGATGCTGAGGGCTGCCACTGTGCGGCCGCCGATCACAATGGGCGCAGCGACGGCTGTGATGTCGTCTTCAACGCCGCTTCGCACGATGGCGTAGCCGCGTCCGTTCTGCCCGCCGGTCAGGACCTTGCCTGCGGCGGACCCTTCCAGCGGAATGCTCCTGCCGACCCAGCTCGTGTGCCGGACAGAGCGCGTACCTTCGACGATGGCGATGTAGATTCCGGTTTCCCCAGGACCGGGAATGCTCAAGTAGCAGGACTCGCCCGTTTCCGCCACGAGCCGCTTCATGTGCGGCGTGCAGAGGGAAACCAGGGATTCCTGTCCCAAGGCGAGGGCTCCCAGCTGGATGACGCTGGCCCCGGGGCGGAAGTTGCCGCCCGGATCGCGTGTCACGAAGCCGCTGCCTTCCAAGGTACGGAGGAGGCGGAGCGCAGTACTGGCAGACAGGTCGACTACGCGTGCGGCGTCGCTGAGGCTGATGGACCCGTCAGTGCACACAGCACTGAGGAGGGCCAACGCTCTTTCGACCGTCCGGGTGGAGGAGTCTGCTGCCACTGTTTGACCTGCTTTCGAGTGGTCTAAATCACCATGTCTTGCCATTCAGTAAAAATCAACTTTCATCAAATGGCAAGAGCTTAAGCAAACATTTCATGGTGCCCTCAGCTTTAAGACACCCCGCCCACGTAGACAGGGAACCCCTTCACAGCCAGGTAACACTGCCTCCAAGCCTTGTCATGTGGTGGCATCTGGTTTTTACTTGGTGGCAGTCACCCCAATCGGAGGAACACGTGGAAACCGTCAATCAGCTCCTCGCATCAATCCAGGACGTTGGCCGCGATTCAGTGCGCGGAGGCTACTCCCGGGCCGTCTATTCAACCCCCGAACTCGACCTCAGGCACTGGTTCATCGAGCAAGCACAGCACCGTGGCCTTGACGTCGAAACCGATCGGAACGGCATCATGTGGGCTTGGTGGGGGAAGCCGCAGGATGGCGCGCTGGTCACTGGCAGCCATCTCGACTCCGTCCCCGGCGGAGGCGCCTTCGACGGGCCGCTCGGTGTCGCCTCGGCGCTGGCCGCCGTCGACATTCTGTCCGCCCGCGGAGTCCAGCCTTCACGCTCGCTGGCCATCACCGTCTTTCCCGAAGAAGAGGGCTCTCGCTTTGGCGTGGCCTGCCTGGGCTCACGGCTCCTGACTGGTGCCATCGACGTCAACAAGGCGCTGAACCTGCGGGACACCAACGGCAACTCGTTCGCGGACGTCGCCAAGGATAACGGACTGGATCCGCGGCACGTCGGCCCCGACGCCGTAGCGCTGGCGCGAATCGGCGACTTCGTCGAACTCCATGTGGAACAGGGCAAGGGCCTCGGGCAGACCGGGCCAGCCGTCGCCGTCGGAAGTTCCATCCTGGGGCACGGACGCTGGAAGCTGAGCGTGAACGGCCAAGGCAACCACGCCGGCACAACGCTCATGGCCGACCGCGCCGATCCCATGGTTGCGGCTGCACAGATCGTCATTGCCGTCCGCGACACTGCAGCCAGGCAACCCGACGCCCGGGCAACGGTGGGCCGCCTGACACCGGTTCCCGGCGGCACCAACGTCATCGCGTCACGGGTGGATCTCTGGCTCGACGCCCGCCACCCCGACGACGCTGTGACCGCACAACTCATCGAAGCGATCTACCGTTCGGCCAAGGAAGCGGCCGCCGGCGAAGGCTGCACAGTGACGCTGACCGAGGAATCCTACAGCGATACCGTGCACTTCGATCCGGGCCTCAGCAAACGCATCGCCAAGCTGCTGCCCGGAGCACCCGTGCTCGCAACGGGGGCGGGACATGATGCCGGCGTTCTCGCGGGCTACGTTCCCTCAGCGATGGTTTTTGTCCGCAACCCCAGCGGCATCTCGCATTCACCTGAAGAGTACGTGGCCGACGAGGACGCCTCCGCGGGTGCTGTGGCGTTGGCCGACGTCCTGGAGGGACTCCTGTGACCGCTTTCTGGTGCGAGACAGCCCT
Organism: Paenarthrobacter sp. NPDC089322; assembly: GCF_040684895.1. Lineage (NCBI taxonomy): Bacteria > Bacillati > Actinomycetota > Actinomycetes > Micrococcales > Micrococcaceae > Paenarthrobacter > Paenarthrobacter sp. NPDC089322. The sequence continues at coordinate 8,690 of NZ_JBFBGW010000031.1, read as the reverse complement.
TGTCGAGGTGGACGGCGGCACGGAGGCAGCCCGGGGAGTTCGCCTGGAAACGCACGAAGGCCGTATTTCCGCCATCACCGTCGGCGCACAGCCGCAGCCCGGGGACACGCCCCTGGCCGGCGTCGTCTTTCCGGCTGCCGCCAATGCCCATTCGCACGCTTTCCACAGAATCCTGCGCGGGCGCACGCATGACGGCCGCGGAGATTTCTGGGTGTGGCGGGAGCAGATGTACAAGAGCGCCTCAGAGCTGACCCCGGAGAAATACGAGAAGCTCGCCACGGCAGTGTTCGCCGAAATGGTCGTCACAGGATTCAGCAGCGTTGCCGAGTTCCACTACGTCCACCATCAGCCCGACGGGGCACCGTATGCGGAGCCGCACGCAATGGAACTCGCCCTGGCCCGCGCAGCCATGTCCGCAGGGATCCGCCTTACCTTGCTGGACACGTTGTATCTTGCCGGAGGGATCGGAACCCCACTCAGCGCCGAGCAGGCACGATTCGGGGACGTCAGCGTCCACGGATGGCTTGACCGCCTGTCCTCCCTGCGGACCACCATCGCGGGGAGCTTCCCCCCGGAGCACGTGAGTGTTGGTGCTGCCCTGCATTCAGTCCGGGCAGTGCCGGAAGAGGACCTCAAAACCGTCTCGCAACAGTTGCCCACGGACATCCCCCTGCACATCCACCTGAGCGAACAGCCCGCTGAAAACGATGCCTGCCTCGAGGCCTACGGCACCACGCCCACAGGCCTGCTGGAACGTCACGGTTTGTTGTCCGGCAGGCTCTCCGCCGTCCACGCGACACACCTGACCAATGAAGACATCACACTGCTCGGGAACGCGGGTGCGACCGTCGTCATGTGTCCCAGCACCGAAGCAGACCTCGCGGACGGCATCGGACCCGCGCGGGAACTTTCCGACGCCGGAGCAGCCATCGCCCTGGGCACGGACCAGCACGCGGTGATCGATCCCTGGGTTGAGATGCGAACCCTGGAGCACGGTGAGCGTCTCGGTTCGGGCCAGCGCGGCCGCTTCACCCCGCAGGAACTGTTGCGTGCCGCGACGGAGGGTGCGGTGAGGTCCATGGCCACTCCCGTTGCCGGGCCGGCGCTGCAGCTTGGCGGAGTTTGCGACCTCATGGTGGTCGATCCCGCCTCTACGCGCACGGCCGGTTCCCGCCCGGCGCAGTTGGCCTTCAGCGCAACGGCCAGCGATGTGATCGGCGTCGTCGTTAACGGCGAGTTGCTTGCATCGCGGGGTGCGCACCTGCACCTCGGCGAGCCCGGCGCGCTCCTCGCGGAAGCACTCAGGGACTTCTCTTAGTCGCCCTTTTGTGGGGCCCGGGTCGGGTAGTTGATGACGACGGCGGACGGTGACGTTGCGCTCATCAGGCACCTGCCGCCGTCGTGCTTTGCGTTCACTTAGTAGAGCCAAAAGGCGTGTTTTCCGCTAACCTGCCGAGGTTGAGCGCGCATCCAGCTTTGCTTCACAGCTTGAATGCGCAAACATGCGTTAACAGTATGAATGCACGTCATCTGCATCACCTTGACTGGCACTTGCCCGATATGGCGTGCAACACTGTGTAGCGCGAGTGCACCGGCGTCCCCGTCGGAACAGCCGATGACGTCCCGCACCGTGAATCCCACACCACCATTCCCGAGGGAGACCCATGTCCAATCCCAGCACCCACGGCGTGCCCCCAGTGTCCCGGAAAGTGGTCGGTTTGGCCGTTGCCGGAGCAGTGGGCGGCTTCCTGTTCGGCTTCGACTCTTCCGTAGTCAACGGTGCCGTGGATGCCATGAAGGACGAGTTCCACATGAGCGAGGCCGTGACCGGCTTTTCTGTAGCCGTTGCCCTCCTGGGCTGCGCGCTGGGCGCCTACCTGGCCGGCAAGGTCGCCGACCGCTACGGACGCATCCCCGCCATGAAGATCGGTGCGCTGCTATTCCTGGTGAGCTCCGTGGGTACCGGGCTGGCGTTCGGCGTGTGGGACCTGATCTTCTGGCGCCTGGTGGGTGGCCTGGGCATCGGCCTGGCATCCGTTATCGCCCCGGCCTACATCTCCGAGATTTCCCCGCGGCACGTGCGCGGTCGCCTTGCCTCGCTCCAGCAGCTTGCCATCACCACCGGCATTTTCGCTGCGCTGTTGTCGGACGCGGTGCTGGCCAACTCCGCCGGAAGCGCCGCAAGCATGTTCTGGCTGGGCATCGAGGCCTGGCGCTGGATGTTCATCGCCTGCGCACTGCCCGCCGCCGTGTACGGGTGGATCGCGTTCCGGCTGCCGGAGTCCCCGCACTTCCTGGTGCTCAACGGCAAGGAGGACGACGCCCGCCGGATCTTCGACACCCTCATCCCCAACGACGACACCGAACGGCACATCCGCGACATCCGCGAGTCCATCCAGCAGGACCAGCTTTCCAGCAAGAAGGGCTCACTGCGCGGCAAGACCTTCGGCCTTCAGGCAGTGGTGTGGATCGGCATCATCCTGTCCGTGCTGCAGCAATTCGTGGGAATCAACGTCATCTTCTACTACTCCACCACGCTGTGGAAGGCCGTCGGTTTCCAGGAAAAGGACTCCCTCACTATCTCCGTGGCCACGTCCATCACCAACATCCTGGTGACCCTCGTAGCGATTGCTTTGGTGGACCGCATCGGCCGACGTCCCATCCTGCTGGCCGGCTCGATCGGCATGGCGGCTTCCCTCGGCGTCATGGCCTTGGCGTTCTCCTCGGCCACGGGCACCGGTTCCGAGATCACCCTTCCGGGTGCTTGGGGCCCGATTGCGCTGGTAGCCGCCAACGTCTTCGTGGTCAGCTTCGGGGCTTCGTGGGGTCCGCTGGTGTGGGTCCTTCTCGGCGAGATCTTCCCGTCCCGTATCCGTGCCCGGGCACTTGGCCTCGCGGCGGCGGCGCAGTGGATCGCGAACTTTGCCATCACGCTCAGTTTCCCCGTCATGGCGGCAGGTTCGCTGCCGCTGACGTACGCCATGTACGCGGCGTTCGCTGCGGCGTCGTTCTTCTTTGTGATGCTCAAGGTTCCCGAGACGAACGGCATGTCGCTCGAGCAGGCCGAGACCCTCTTCGTTCCCAAAGGCGCGCCGGTGGCACCGTTGCCGGTGGGTTCGGACGAACCCAAGTAAGGCTGCTTCAGTTTTGGAATGAACCGTTGATCTTGCTGATGACGGGTAGGGCCGCGGCAAGATCGTCAATCTCCTGCTTGCTGAGGTTTTCGAGGAGCCCTGCCACCGTTGCGTTGCGCCGCTGATTGGCGGATTCGACGGCGGCGCTCCCGGCTTCGGTGATGACCACCTGGACGGCACGGGAATCCTCCGGGTCGGCTTGCCGCATGAGCAGGCCGCCGCGCTCAAGTTTGATGATCTGCTCCGTAGCGCTGGGTACCTTGATCCCAAGGTTCCGGGCGATGTCTCCGACGCGAAGCCCGCCGTCGGACGTCATGGAAAGCAGGCTGAGCTGCGCGGCGGTGAGTTCACCCTCCGGGTCCAGCCGTCGAAACAGATACACGCCGAGGCGCAGCGCCTCGCGGAAGTCCTGGGCGAGGTCAAGGAGGCGTTGGTCCTGCGCGGCACTCATATTTAGGCACCCTAATAGTTTGGGTATTTGATGGTCAAGCTGCGGCGCACCCAAGTAGGTCGCATTTGTGCACGTTTAGAGGCGTCAAAACGCGCACAAATGCGACCTACTTGGGTCAGAGGGTGAGCTTCATTCCCTCATGGCTCGCGACGAAGCCGAGCCGTTCGTAGAAGCGATGCGCCGCGACGCGCGACTTATCGGTGGTGAGCTGCACGAGCGAACAGCCGCGCTGCCGCGCCTGCTCAATGGCCCACTCGATCATCAGCGCGCCGACACCTTGGCCGCGGAGCACGTCAGAAACGCGGACCGCCTCGATCTGTGCCCTCCAGGACCCCTTGCGCGACAAGCCCGGGATGAAGCTGAGTTGGAAGGTTGCCACGACATCGCCGTCGAGTTCGCCCACCACCAAAAGGTGGGCCGGGTCGCCGTCGATCGCGTCAAAAGCCTGCTCGTACGGCCCTGAATCATCCACACTTTCGCGCGTGGCGCCCAATTGGTCGTCCGCGAGCAGCCGCAGGATCTGCGGGAGGTCGCCTTTGAGCGCGCGCCTCAGGGTAAGGGTTCCATGCCCGACGGCGGCAGTCACCAGGGCGGGCACGGCGGCAGGATCCGTGGTCACCAACCAAGCATGCCATTTTTCTTGGAACTCAGTATTGCTAAGTACCAGTACCTAGTTCTACTATGTAGTGGTAGCTAGCATTACTGAGTACCGAAGGGAGGAGCCTCATGGGCAAGCAAATGACGGAGATGCTCAAAGGCACGCTGGAGGGCATCGTCCTTGCGCTCCTGACCGGCAACGCCGCGTACGGATACGAGATCACCACGCTGCTCCGGGCGCAGGGTTTCACGGAGATCGCCGAAGGCACCGTGTACGCGCTGCTCGTCAGGATCGAGCAGAAAGGCCTGGTGGACGTAGAAAAGCGGCCGTCGGAAAAAGGCCCGCCACGCAAGGTCTACACGCTCAACGCGCAAGGCAGAAAAGAACTGGACGAATTCTGGAACACCTGGAGCTTCCTGTCAGAACGACTCGAACAGCTCCGCAAGGAAGGGAAATAACCATGGCAGCAAAATGGATCGAACTGGTCACCGGATCACTCGAGCAGAAGAAGCAGTACAAGCAAGCCAAAGCACGACTGGACGCCCTGCCGGAGCCATACCTCAGCGTGGCGAACGCCTTCAACCGGTACCTCACGTACTACGGCGGCGTCACCGAGGGAGACACGATCGTCCGGATGTTCAGTGACTTCGCAGACCTGTGGGAACGCGCCGCAATCGACGGCACACCCGTCCCCGAGATCGTTGGCGAGGATCCCATTGAGTTCGCCGAGAGCTTCGCCCAGGCCTACGGCGGAAAGCGGTGGATCGACAAGGAACGCGATCGCCTCATCAAGGCGGTTGATCAAGCGAAAAACAGGGAGGCCGGATCATGACCACCATCACGGGCAACGGAGCAGCCATCCGCGTCCAAGGCATCGAAAAGTCCTACAAAGACCTGCACGTACTCCGCGGGGTGGATTTCGAGGTCGCCCCCGGAAGCATCTTTGCCCTGCTTGGCTCCAACGGCGCGGGGAAGACCACCATGGTCAAGATCCTGTCCACGCTGCTGACAGCGGATGGCGGGTCCGCCGTCGTCGAGGGTTTTGACGTTGCCGCCCAGCCGCTGAAGGTGCGGGAATCCATCAGCCTCACCGGGCAGTTCGCGGCAGTGGACGAAATTCTGTCAGGCCGGGAGAACCTGGTACTCGTGGCGAAGCTGCGGCATCTGAAAGACGCCGGCGCTATCGCGGATGAACTCCTTGCCCGGTTCAGCCTCACGGAAGCGGGTTCCCGCAAGGTGGCCACGTACTCCGGAGGCATGCGCCGGCGGCTGGACATCGCCATGAGCCTGATCGGCAAGCCGAAGGTGATCTTCCTCGACGAACCCACCACCGGCTTGGATCCGGAGGCACGCCTTGAAGTGTGGGACGTAGTGCGGGGACTCGCGCGGCAAGGAACCACGGTGCTGCTCACCACGCAGTACTTGGAAGAGGCCGAGCAATTGGCAGACCGGATCGCAATCCTGCATCAAGGCCGGATCATCGCCAACGGCACCCTTGCCGAACTGAAGCAGCTCCTTCCGCCGGCCATCGTTGAGTACGTGGAAAAGCAGCCCACACTCGAGGAAATCTTCCTGGCGTTAGTGGGCGACAGCGGGACAGTGGGCGACAGCGGGACAGTAAAGGACAGGTCATGAACACGCACTTCTTCGCAGACACTTCCGTGCTGCTCGGCCGCTCCATGCGGCACATCTTCCGCAGCGTGGACACAATCATCACAACGGCAATCACCCCGATTGCCCTGATGCTGCTGTTCGTCTACGTGTTCGGTGGAGCCATCAAGACTGACACGGACAATTACGTCAACTACCTTCTGCCCGGGATCATGCTGATCGCGATCGCGTCCGGCATCGCCTACACGGCAGTCCGTTTGTTCACGGACCTGCAGGGCGGTATTTTCGAGCGGTTCCAGTCCATGCCGATCGCGCGGTCGTCCGTTCTCTGGGCGCATGTACTGACCTCGCTGGTAGCCAACGGGCTGTCCTTGGTCATTATCGTTGGAGTGGCCCTGCTGATGGGGTTCCGGACCTCGGCCAGCGTGCTGGACTGGCTTGCCGTCGCCGGAATGTTGGCGCTCTTCACCTTGGCACTCACCTGGGTGGCCATCATCGCAGGGCTCTCGGCGAAGTCCGTGGACGGCGCGGGTGGGTTCTCCTACCCCTTGATCTTCCTGCCGTTCATCAGCTCCGCCTTTGTTCCTACGGACACCATGCCCGGACCCGTCCGCTGGTTCGCGGAGAACCAGCCGGTCACGTCAATCGTCAACACCATCCAGAACCTGTTCGCCCAGCGTCCCGTAGGCAGCGACATCTGGATCGCCTTGGCTTGGTGCCTCGGCATCATGGCACTGGCCTACGTCTTCGCCGCAGCCGCATACCGGCGGAAGATCTCCTAGAATTCACCCGGCAGAGCTCCCCCTTATCCAGGCGGGAGCTTTCGCCATGCAGACCGATTCGCAATTTGTCAGACATAGGGGATAGCTTGGTCACACCAGATTTGTAACGGTCGTCACTATTGTGACGGGTCCTCCGAAGGGTTCTACGAAATGTCTGACCAGACAACACAGGGGCAGCTCCACGCCTCCAGCAGGGACAGCGAGCCCCACCTGTCACGCTCGCTCAGCAACCGGCACATCCAGCTCCTTGCCATCGGCGGCGCCATCGGAACGGGCCTCTTCATGGGCTCCGGCAAGACCATTTCCGTGGCTGGCCCTTCCGTGATCTTTGTGTACATGATCATCGGCTTCATGCTCTTCTTCGTCATGCGGGCCATGGGGCAGTTGCTCCTGTCCAACCTGAACTACAAGTCCTTCAGCGACTTTGCGGGCGACCTCCTGGGACCCTGGGCCGGCTTCTTCACCGGCTGGACCTACTGGTTCTGCTGGGTAGTCACAGGTGTTGCGGACGTTATCGCGATCGCCGGCTACGCCAACGAGCTCTGGCCAGGCATCCAGTTGTGGATCCCGGGCCTGGCGACCATCCTTATCCTGCTGCTCCTCAACCTCCCCACGGTCAAGGCCTTCGGCGAGACCGAGTTCTGGTTCGCACTCATCAAAATCGTGGCCATTGTCGCGCTGATCGTCGTTGGCCTGGTCATGATCTTCACCGGCTTCCAGTCCAACGCCGGCACGGCCAGCTTCACCAACCTTTGGAGCCACGGCGGCTTCTTCCCCAAGGAATTCATGGGCTTCGTCGCCGGATTCCAGATCGCCGTCTTCGCCTTCGTAGGCATCGAACTCGTAGGTACCGCCGCAGCCGAAACCAAGAACCCGGAGCACAACCTCCCCCGCGCCATCAACGCGATCCCGCTCCGCGTCATGCTGTTCTACGTAGGCGCCCTCATCATCCTCATGTCCGTCACCCCTTGGACCGAGTTCAAGGCCGGCCACAGCCCGTTCATCGCCATGTTCTCGCTCGCCGGCCTCGGCATGGCAGCAACCGTCGTGAACCTCGTAGTGCTTACGTCCGCCATGTCCTCGGCCAACTCGGGTATCTACTCCACCTCCCGCATGGTGTTCGGCCTGGCCAACGACGGCGACGCCCCCAAGGTCTTCGGCCGGCTCTCCCGCCGCAAAGTACCCCAGAACGCCCTGTTCCTTTCCTGCGTCCTGCTGCTGGCCGGCGTCGTTCTCCTCTACGCAGGCAAGGACGTTGGTGCCGCGTTCGACATGGTGACCACCGTGTCCGCCGTCTGCTTCATGTTCGTGTGGTCCATCATCCTGGCCAGCTACCTCGTATACCGCAAGCGCCGGCCGGAGCAGCACGCGGCGTCGCCGTTCAAGATGCCCGGCGGGATTCCGATGGTGTGGGTGGTCTTCGCGTTCTTCGCATTCCTCGTGTGGGCGCTGACCACGCAGCCCGATACGCTCACCGCACTGCTGGTCACGCCCATCTGGTTCGCGATCCTCGGCGTAGCCTACGCGGTGGTGCGCAAGTCGCCCCTGCACCAGGCCCGCGTGGCCGAGTGGAAGGCAATGGCCGAGCGGGAAACCGCCGCAGCCCGCTAGGCCACTGCGGCGCGATCAGCCGCTGCGGCGCGCTGGGCCGCTGCGGCGCGCTGGGCCGCTGCGGCGCGCTGGGGCCGCCAACTGTAAAGCCCGACGTCGGCACTCAACTCTTGGATGCGGACGTCGGGCTTTTGCTGTGGTTAGCGGGGCTGGGCCGGGTTGGTCGGGTCGCCTTGGGACGGTGGGTTGACCGGCGGCCCGGACGTAGCGGGGCTGACCGGTGAGCCGGTGCTGGTCCGGCTGACTTCCGGCGTGGTGGGCGTGGTCGTTCCGCTGGGTTCAGCCCCGCTGGCGAGGGCTTCCGACCGGCTCTGCAGGATTTGAACCCCCCTCAACCCTCTCTCACCAATGCCCCCCTTCCGGCGAACCCTCTCTCACCAATGCCCCCCTTTTCCCTAACCCTCGCTCACTGCGGTCGTCAACTTTTTGAGACAGGTTCGTTGTTTGTTTTGGTTAGGCGGCCAGTGGTTGCTGGGCGCGGGTTTGGTGGTTGGTGTGGGCTT
>NZ_JBFBGW010000030.1:0-29890 GCF_040684895.1 Paenarthrobacter sp. NPDC089322 | reverse complement strand
ACGATCCCCGACGCATCATCAAGGATGCCCTCCTGGACGACGATTCCAAGCCGGTTAACGCGGGCAAAACGCGCACAAATGCGACCTACTTGGGTGGGAGCCTAGCCGTTGATGATATGCGGGACGCCGAGGGCCTTGAGGCCTTCGGTGCCGAACTCCAGGCCGTAGCCCGATTGCTTGGCTCCGCCGAACGGAACGCGGGGGTCCACGGCTCCATGCTTGTTGATCCAGACGGTTCCGGCCTGGATGCGTGCGGCGACTTCGCGGGCGGCAGCCGGGTCGGAGGACCAGACCGAGGCGCCGAGTCCGACGTCGAGCGCGTTTGCCTTGGCGAGGGCTTCGTCAACTGTGCTGTAGCGGATGATCGGCAGGGCGGGGCCGAACTGTTCCTCTGCTACGAGCGGGTTGTCGTTGTCGATGTCGGCCACCAGGGTGGTGGGGTAGAAGTAGCCGGGCTGGGAATCGTCGGGGTTGCCGCCCACCAGGATGCGGGCACCCGAATCGCGGGCAGCATCCACCAATCGGGCCACGATCTCGTATTGCTGGAGGTTCTGCAGGGGGCCCAGGACGTTGTTTTCGTCGAGCCCGTTACCCATCGGCATCGCTTCAGCTACCGCGGCGAGTTCGGTGCAGACGGCCTCGTAGATGGAGTCGTGCACATAGAGGCGCTTGAGCGCGGCGCAGGTCTGGCCGGTGTTAATGAACGAGCCCCAGAACAGGCCCTCGGCGATTGCTTTAGGGTCGGCGTCGGGCAGGACAATACCGGCGTCATTGCCGCCCAGTTCCAGCGTGAGGCGCTTGACTGTGTCCGCGGAGGAGCGGATGATCGCCTTGCCCGTGGCGGTGGAGCCGGTGAACATGACCTTGCCGATTGCCTCATGGGAAGCAAGCGCTTCTCCGACGTCCCGGCCGCCGGAGACTACGCTGAGCAGGCCTTCGGGAAGTTCCTGGTTGATGATCGAGATCAGCGCGAGGACGGACAACGGCGTGTACTCGGAGGGCTTGACCACCACGGCGTTACCCATGCGCAGGGCCGGGGCGATCTGCCAGACGGTGATCATCATGGGCCAGTTCCACGGGCCGATGGCACCGACGACGCCAATGGGCCGGTAGTGCAGTTCGGCGCGGGTTTCGCCGTCGTCCACCACCACTTCCGGTTCCAGGGGCGTACCGGCGGTGGCGCGTAGCCAGGCGGCGCAGGCGCCGACTTCGAAGCGGGCGTTCGGGCCGTTCAGCGGCTTGCCCTGCTCGCGGGAGAGGAGTTGGGCGAGTTCTTCTGCGGAGCGTTCGACGGCGTCGGCTGCTTTCAGGAGCGCGGCGGACCTGGCGTCATGGCCCAGCGCAGCCCACGCCGGCTGGGCAGCGACAGCCGCCGCGACCGCGGCTTCGAGATCCTGGACCGTGTGAACGGGTGCTTCTCCCACGGCTTCACCGGTTGCGGGGTCGAGCATGGTGCGGCTGTTCTGGCCGGGGGCTGCAGTGATGGATGCCAGCAGGGCGTCGTAAGTCTCCATTGGTACTCCGCTCGGTAGTAAGTCTTGGCGGCCAGTGAGGCACGCGGCGATGTTTCCAGTGTGGTGGGGGTCACGCGAGCCGGTCTTGTCGCTGGACGAACAGGCCTTGACGGCAAGCGAACGCTTTAGGCTTGCTTGGCTTTCGCTACCTGCCGGTATGCTCCACAATCGAACTTGTGACTCTCGCTTCCCTTGCTGCCTTCGCCGGTCTGTGCCTCGTGCTGTCCGTGACTCCCGGTCCGGATACGTTCCTTGTTCTGCGTATCGCCCTGAACCGGCCAAGCGCAGGGATTGCCGCCGCAGCAGGTTCTGCCGGTGCCGCGATTGTGTGGGCCGCACTGGTGGGCGTTGGCCTGGCCGCGATCCTTGAGCAGTCCGCCGAGTTGTTCCGCTGGATCAAGATTGCCGGTGGACTTTACCTGCTCTACCTGGGCATCTCGTCCTTCATCAAATCGCGGAAGGCTGCCAAAGCCGGCGTCGACGGCACGGCTGAAGCACCCCTGCCGTACAGCCGGCTCTCGGCCCTGGGCGCAGGGGCCCTCTCAACGCTGCTCAACCCCAAGGTGGGCTTGTTCTACCTGGCCGTTGTCCCGCAGTTCATCCCACACGGCGGCGACACCATGGGCACCTCGCTCATCCTCGGCGTCGTTGTCGCAGTGATTGCCTTCGCCTACCTCTCGATGATCGCCGTTGTGGCGTTCAAGGCCATGCGGTGGCTCAAGCGCCCCAAGGTGAGCACCGTCGTCGAGCGTGCCAGCAGCGGGATCATCGCGGGACTGGGCGTGGGCGTCGTGGCGTCCGGCGCTACCAGCTAGCGGCCTCAGGCGGCAAGCAGCACCAGGTAGTTATCCAGCTGCCCCGCAAGGTCGATCGAGAAATGTTCGGCCGGCGATAGCGCTGCCACGATTTGGGCGCCCAACATCATGTTGAGCAGGTGGTCGGCGACGGCGGCGTCCCCGATGGGGGTGGCAATCTCGCCTGCCGCACGGGCTGCTGCCGTGTGGGCAGTGATGGTTTTGTGCCACTGGTTCATGGATTGGGAGTGCAACTCGGCCATGTCGGGGTCGTTGAGGGCCTTCTGCCAGAACGGGATGACGATCCGGGCTTCATTCACGCGTTCCTCATCCAAGGGGAGTACTTCGGCGCAAAATGCCCGCAGCGCAGCCAGGCCAGTGAGCCCTTCGGTCACCAAGGCGATGCGCTGGTTGGTTCGGTTGAACACGTGCCCGAAGGCCGAGGTGAGCAGCAGGTCCTTGGTCGGGAAGTAAGGCTTCAGTGCGCCGTTGGCGAATCCTGCTTCAATGGCAATTTCGCGCATCGTGGCGCCTTCTATGCCGAGCCTCGCGATGATCCGCCATGTCGCGTCCACCAGTTCGAGGCGTCGTTGATCGTGGTCCACAATCTTTGGCACTGTGCGAGGCTCCCGGAAAATAATCGGCTGAAAGGTCTTGTGACTCATCTTACGTTTTGGTTATTCTCTACAACTATAGAAAATAAATCCCGACCCTTCGAGGTCCTGGACAAGAGGCAGCCATGACGCCCACAGCAACTGACGTTTCCACCCAATACAGCCTCGCCACCGCTGAGGAAATCACCACAGTGCAGGGGATTCTGCGGGCAGCAGGGCACCTTGGCGCTGAGAAGCGGATTGCCTATCTGGGGCTCGTCGACCCTGCCCGTGACCAGGCACACCTGGACCGCCGGTTCTGTGTGTTCATCCACGACATCTCAGGCGGTGCTCCCACCGACGTCCTCATCTCAACCGGCAAGGGGGAGATTCTTTCGGTGACCGAACTGGACACCAAGGTCTCCGGTGAACTCCCCGTGCTGGAGGAAGAGTTCGAGGTGGTTGAGACACTCCTCGCCACGGACGAACGCTGGCTGGCCGCCCTGGCCGCCCGCGACCTCGACGTGGCGAAGGTCCGCGTCGCACCGCTTTCTGCCGGCGTTTTTGAGTACGACGAAGAGCGCGGCCGCCGCATCCTCCGCGGCTTGGCCTTCGTGCAGGATTTCCCTGAGGACAGCGCTTGGGCGCACCCCGTTGACGGCCTGGTGGCCTACGTGGACGTCGTGAACAAGGAAGTCACGCAGGTAATCGACCTTGGCGCGATGCCCATCCCGGAGGAGCACGGAAACTACACCGATCCTGAGCTGACCGGTCCGCTCCGCGAAACGCAGAAGCCCATCAGCATCACCCAGCCGGAAGGGCCGAGCTTCACTGTCACCGGGGGCAACCATGTGGAGTGGGAAAAGTGGAGCGTGGACGTCGGCTTCGATGTCCGCGAAGGGGTTGTCCTTCACAACCTGGCCTTCCAGGACGGGGAACGGAAGCGGCAGATCATCAACCGTGCATCGATCGCCGAAATGGTGGTTCCCTATGGTGATCCCTCACCGATCCGGTCATGGCAGAACTACTTTGACACCGGCGAATACCTCGTGGGCCAGTACGCCAACTCCCTCGAACTCGGCTGTGACTGCCTGGGCGACATTACCTACCTCAGCCCCGTCATCAGCGATGCCTTCGGCAACCCCCGCGAAATCCGCAACGGCATCTGCATGCATGAGGAAGACTGGGGCATCCTCTCCAAGCACTCCGACCTCTGGTCCGGCATCAACTACACCCGCCGCAACCGCCGCCTGGTGATCTCCTTCTTCACCACCATCGGCAACTACGACTACGGCTTCTACTGGTACCTCTACCTGGACGGCACCATCGAATTTGAGGCAAAGGCCACCGGCATCGTCTTCACGTCCGCGTTCCCTGAGGGTGGCTCGGACAACATTTCCCAGCTCGCTCCGGGCTTGGGCGCGCCGTTCCACCAGCACCTTTTCAGCGCGCGGCTGGACATGGCCATTGACGGGTTCACCAACCGCGTGGAGGAAGAGGACGTGGTCCGGCAGACCATGGGTCCGGGCAATGAGCGCGGCAATGCCTTCTCCCGTAAGCGCACCCTCCTCACTAAAGAATCCGAGGGAGTCCGCGAATCCGACGCAAAGGTGGGCCGTACCTGGATCATCTCCAACCCCGAATCCCGCAACCGCCTGGGTGAGCCCGTCGGCTACAAACTTCACTCCGAGAACCAGCCAACACTCCTCGCCGATCCCGGTTCCTCCATCGCCCGTCGTGCCGCTTTTGCCACCAAGGATGTCTGGGTGACCCGCTACTCCGACGAGGAACGCTACCCCACGGGCGATTTCGTGAACCAGCACTCCGGGGGAGCGGGACTCCCGGCGTACGTAGCGCAGGACCGCGACATCGACGGGCAGGACATCGTCGTATGGCACACCTTCGGCCTGACCCACTTCCCGCGCGTTGAGGACTGGCCGATCATGCCCGTGGACACGGTCGGCTTCAAGCTCCGCCCCGAGGGCTTTTTCGACCGCAGCCCGGTACTCGATGTCCCCGCGAACACCGCCGGTTCGGGCTGCCACACGGCGGCCGGGTCCGGTGCTGCTGGCTCAGGCGAAGGGCACGGCGAAACCGCCGGGCACTGCCACTAACCATGGCAATCACCGCAGGACGGGTCCGCGCAACCGGACCCATCCTCCACCCCCGCATCTGCGCAGCCCTCACGGCCATATCCTGCCTGGTCCATCTCTGGCTCGCGGCTTCGGGGCACCACGACGCCTGGCTCGGCATCCTCATGATCGCCCTTGCCGCAGTGTGTGTCCCCTGCACTGTGCACATCTGGCGCCACAGCCGCGTCGGAGCACTCCATCAGGTCACCGGCTCGGCCCTGGCCATGGTTGCCCTGCACGCTGTGTTGCTGCTCGGAGCAGGCGGTTCCGGACACGCCCATGGCGGCAGGCCGGCGTCGGGCGCTGTTCATACGGAAGGTGCGGCCGGACTGCTGTTGGTGATCGGACTGGAAATCACGACGGCGTTGCTCGCCGCGACGCTGGTGGCGCGGCTTCGGCGTCGCTCAGCCCAGCGATAGGCGGGTGAGCTTTTCCGGGTTGGCAACCTGACGCAGCTCCCGGATGCTTCCGTCGGATCCGCCGTCGATCACTAGTACGTCTGAGCGTCCCTGATGCATGAGCAGCAGGGCCGGTTCGCCGTTGACTTCGATAATCCCGGCGCGGACTGGCCGCCTGGGATCAAACTTGACCGCTTTACCCAGGATGCCCGCAAAGAACCGCGCGATCCTCGCCGCGCCGAACAGCGGGTTCATGGCGCTCTTGACCTTGCCGCCCCCGTCCGCCCAGAGAACAGCGTCGCGGTCCAGCATGGCCACGACGGTGTCAATCTCACCGTTCTCAATGGCGAGCACCAGCTTCTCCAACGCGGCGCGGTCCTTGGCCCGTGGCGCGGGTGCGTCAGGGTCGATCTCCAAACGGCGTTCGGAGCGCGAAATCATCTGGCGCACGGCGGCAGGGGTCTTCTCGAGGATCTCCCCGATCTCCGGGGCGGACATCCCAAAGGCGCGGTGCAGCACCAGGGCCGCCCGCGCCTCGGGAGCCAGTTGCTCGGCCAGATGCAGCAAGGTCAGCGACAGCAGCTCGCGGTTGGCGACTGTTTCCTCCGGAAGCCGGGACGTGTCCACGGGTTCGGGCAGCCAAGGCCCGGTGTAGTCCTCCCGGATTGCAGCAAGTTGCCGCACCCGGTCGACGGAACGCCGAACACACACCGTAGTCAGCCAAGCAGGCCACGAGTCCACGCTTCCGGCATCGGTTTTTCGCTCCTGCCGGACAGCCTCGATCGCAACCTCCGAGACAACGTCTTCCGCGTGGCCAAAGTCGCCCAGCATTCGATACGCGATACCCAGGAGGCGGTTCCGTTCGCTCTGCCACGCGGTAGTGGCCGACACCGCAAGAGTCATGCTGCCTACGCTACCTTTCAGACCAGCGGGTTTTTCTCATCAACCGGCGGTTCCATCTGTGTGCTGACCGCAATTCTGTTCCAGACGTTGATGGTTGAGATCGCCAGGATCAGGGCACCCATTTGGCCGTCGTCGAAGTGAGTCGCCGCAGCGTTCCAGATCTCGTCGGTGACAGTGTCCGGACCCAACTGGGTTACCGCATCGGTCAAGGCCAGTACAGCCTGTTCGCGGGCATCGAAGAACACCTTGGAATGCTGCCACGCGGCGACGGCATGAAGCTTGCGTGCAGGGATCCCTCGTTTCCTGCCGTCCGTGGCGTGCATGTTCACGCAGAATCCGCAGCCGTTCAGGATGGAAGCGCGGAGCTTGATGATTTCGTACAGATCGGGATCGACGGACTTGCGGGCATAGCCTTCCAGCCCGATGACGGCGGCATAGCCGAGCTTGTTGGTGCGGCCCATGTTGATGCGTGGCACGGTGTTTTTCCTTCCGAAGTGGTTCCTTACATCAGGGATGTCGAACAGGAGCCCGGTAGTGTGACAGAGTCGAATCCGTGCGAGCAGTGATCTTTGACGAAGTCCGTAGCCGGCCCGAAGTACGTGAGGTTCCGGTGCCGGAAGCCCCGCCAGGCGGAGTAGTGGTGAAGGTTGTAGCCACCGGGATGTGCCGCAGCGACTGGCACGCCTGGGCCGGGCACGACGACGTCGCGCTGCCACATGTCCCCGGCCACGAGCTCGCAGGGGTGATTGCCGCCGTCGGGGATGGCGTGCAGGACTGGAACGTCGGCGACCGCGTCACTGTTCCCTTCGTCTGCGGTTGCGGAAAGTGCGAATGGTGCCTGACCGGCGAAGCGCAGGTCTGCCCCAACCAGGAGCAGCCCGGCTTCACGCATTGGGGATCGTTTGCCGAGTACGTGGCCCTGCACGCTGCCGACAGCAACCTGGTTGCCATCCCGGACAGCGTGGAATTTACGACGGCGGCAAGCCTCGGCTGCCGCTTCGCCACAGCGTACCGGGCGCTCGGCGCCCGCGCGCAGGTGAAGGCCGGGGAATGGGTGACTGTTGTGGGCGCGGGTGGTGTTGGACTGAGCGCTGTGATGATTGCCAAGGCTATGGGTGCCCGCGTCATTGCCGTGGATCGGAACCCCGAGGCGTTGGTTGTGGCTGCACGCCTGGGCGCGAACCACACCGTGCTGGCCGACGGCAGCGATATTCCGGCAGCGGTCAACGACCTCTCCGACGGAGGCAGCCACGTGGCCGTTGACGCCGTCGGAAGTGAACAGACTTGCGCAGACGCAATCCTGAGCCTCCGCAGGCGAGGACGGCACGTCCAAATTGGTTTGTTGCCGCCCATCAATGGCAACCCGCAAGTGCCTATGGCGCGGGTGATCGGTTGGGAACTCGACCTGCTGGGCAGCCACGGCATGGCCGCGGTGGACTATCCGGGCATGATGGCACTGATCGAAGAGGGCGCGCTGCACCCGCAACTGTTAATCGAACGCACCATCGGCTTGGATGAGGCTGCGGCGCTGTTGCCGGCTTTCGACAAGGCAACCGTGGCGGGCATGACGATGATTGACCCGGCGCGCTAGCCTCTCGCTACCCCAACTGAGTCGCAGTTGTGCGCGTTATGAGCCCTCAAAACGCGCACTAATGCGACCTACTTGGGTTAGGCTGCCACCCGGTTCCGGTAGGCCGCAAGGAAATGGGAGATCCGGCGGACAGCTTCCTCGATGTCCTCCACGGACGGCAGGATCACGAAGCGGAAGTGGTCCGGCGTGGGCCAGTTGAACGCGGTTCCGTGGGATACGAGGATTTTCTGTTCCTGGAGCAATTGCAAGACGAACTTCTCGTCGCTCGCGATGGGGTAGATCTCAGGGTCGAGTTTGGGGAACAGGTACATCGCCCCGGCCGCGGGGACGCAACTTACGCCCGGAATCTCGGTCAACAGCCGCCAGGCAAGGTCCCGTTGCTCGCGGAGGCGGCCACCAGGACGGATGAGTGCCTCGATGCTTTGGTAGCCGCCCAGGCACGTCTGGATGGCGTGCTGTGCAGGGACGTTCGAGCACAGCCGCAGGGACGCCAGGAGCTCGAGCGATTCCCTGTACGCCGCCGTCGCAGTCAGTGGCCCGGTCACGGAAACCCAGCCCGCCCGGTAGCCCGGCATGCGGTACGCCTTGGAAAGTCCGCTGAACGTCAGGACGGGAATGTCTTCGGCCACCGCGGCGGTGTGGATGTGCGGGGCATCGACGTAACGGATCTTCTCGTAGATCTCGTCCGAGAAGAGGACAAGGTCGTGCTTACGGGCCAAGGCGGCGAACTGCTCCAGGATGTGCCGCGGGTAGACGGCGCCAGTGGGATTGTTCGGGTTGATGATCACGATGCCCCGCGTGCGGGGAGTGATCTTGGCCTCGACATCGGACATGTCCGGCCACCAGTTCTCCTCCTCATCACAGAGGTAGTGGACGGCTTTGCCGCCGGTGAGCGTCACGGCCGCAGTCCACAGCGGGTAGTCAGGGGCGGGAACCAGGATC
Source organism: Paenarthrobacter sp. NPDC089322 (assembly GCF_040684895.1). Classification (NCBI taxonomy): domain Bacteria; kingdom Bacillati; phylum Actinomycetota; class Actinomycetes; order Micrococcales; family Micrococcaceae; genus Paenarthrobacter; species Paenarthrobacter sp. NPDC089322. The sequence continues at coordinate 21,023 of NZ_JBFBGW010000030.1, read as the reverse complement.
TCGTCGCCGTTTTCCATGAAGGCCTGCAAAGTCATGGAGATGAGTTCGCTGACGCCATTACCAATGAAGATGTCCTCGACGCCGATGTTCATCAGCCCGCGGGTTTGGTAATACTGCGAGATTGCGGTCCTGGCGGAGAAGATGCCCTTGGAATCGCTGTAGCCCTGCGCGCCGCGAATGTGGTGGATCATGTCCACCACCACTGACTCCGGCGCCTCCAGCCCGAACGGCGCAGTATCGCCCAGGTTCATCTTGAGAATCCGGTGCCCCTCGGCTTCCATGGCTTTGGCTGCCTGGAGGATGGGGCCACGGAGTTCGTAGCGGACGTTCTGGAGTTTGCTGGAGTGTTGCATCGGACGCATGGTTGATCTTTTCACGACTCCTGGCTCCGCGGACACTCCCGCCTGCAGTACTACGTGGCTCGGCAGGCTAGGTCCAGCGGATGATGACGGGCAGGCTGCTGGTGCTGGCGGACACTTCCCGTTCGGTGCCGCGGACAGCAACGGCAAAATGCTGCAGTTCGTCGCCGGAAGCCAGGACTTCAAAGTGCCCGGTAGCATCGCTCCTCACCGCCGTGGCCGAGGAGTGTGCATGGATGTAGGCGTCCGGGATGCCCTTGTTATGCACGTCCACAAGCCGGCCGTGGATGCGCCGGGCGGCGCCGTTGCTTGCCACCAAGGTTTCCACGGCCGGGGAACCGGACGGCTCTTCGAAGTGCAGGGAAACAGGGATCCGGACCAGGAAGCCCAACCCTTCCCGAATGCTTTCTTCATACTCGCCTGGCCGGTACTCGCCACTGGACACGATCGAATATTGGCTGTGTTGTTCCACGGAAAGGAGCAGTTGTTCCATGTTGTCGAGTTGCTCCGGACCATGGCACTCAACGGCCACCCGCAACTCAAGGTCCAGGACCGGGCCATCGCGCCGCGACCTTCCCACGCGATTAAGGGTGACGGCGTGGACGGTTACCGGAGCGTCGGGCGGCGGAACGACGGCGGTGGGGGAGCCGTCGTCGAACCTTACGCGCTGCGGAGCGACGGCGTCGGAAAGTACCCCCAAAAGGTCAGTCAACGACGAACGGACGAAGCTCACGGCAGAACCCCAGCTGGGACAGAAATCCATAGTTGCAACTGGCTATAGATTACTCCCGCTTTTGCCCGTAGTCACTGAGAGGCAGGGGTAACTCCAATCGTTGGTGAACCCCCCTGCCTGCTCAGGACAAGCCCGGTACGCCGTCGTTGATGGTGAACGACTTCTTGGTGCTGACCGGGGCTCCCGGCGTGGTCACGTAATCCAAAACGCGGAAGTCGGCTGTCATGGCGTCTTTGGTGATGCGGGTGTTCACGTAACCGCGGTTGTCGTTGTAGAACTTCAGGTGCGGGTTCCAGGCCATGACCGGATCCGTAGTGGAGCCCGTGCCGTCGCCGTTGGAAGTGATGGAGGTGCACACCAGTTCGGAGCCGACCACGGGTGACGCCGGATCCTTGTAGTCCACCTTCAGGTCACAGGCCCAGTTGCGGTGGACGTCGCCGGTAAGTACGACGGCGTTACGCACCTTCGCGTCCAACCAGCCTTGCGTGATGCGTCGGCGGGATGCCGCGTACCCGTCCCAGCCGTCCATGGAAACATCGTCGATCTCGGGAGCCTGGTCGCGGTCCCGCTCAGCGAAGAACACCTGCTGGCCCAGGATGTCCCAGCGCTGCGTGGACTTCTTGAAGCCATCCAACAGCCACTTCTCCTGCTCGGCGCCGGTGATGGTGCGCTCCTCGGCCAGGCGTTCCATGATGTTCTTCTTCCAGCCGTCGCCGGCAAGCTGGTCATCGCGGTACTGGCGTGTATCCATCATGTGGAAGTTAGCCAGCTGGCCCCACTGGATGGTGCGGTAGATTTTCATGTCGAAGCCGGCCGGCACCGAGGAAGCACGCAGGGGCATGTTCTCGTAGTACGCCTGGAATGCTGCGGCGCGGCGCTGACGGAACCGCTCGGTGGTGTCATTGAGTTGTGCTGCGTCGCGGTTCTCCGGAACGTCATCCGCCCAGTTGTTGTCCACCTCATGGTCATCCCAAACAACCAGCCAAGGCGCGATGGCGTGCGCGGCCTGGAGGTCGGCGTCGGACTTGTACTGCGCGTGGCGCTGGCGGTACCCCTCCAAGGTGCTGGTCTCGGGACCTTGGTGGTCGCGTGGGTTGCCGCCGCCGATCACATAGCTGTCCTTTTTGTACTCGTACAGGTAGTCGCCCAGGTGCAGCACCAGGTCCGGGTGATCCTCGGCCAAACGGGTGTAGGCCGTGAAGTAGCCATGCTCGTACTGGGAGCAGCTGGCGAACGCCATGGCGAGCGCGGCGGGCGTTTCATACGGAGCCGGGCTGGTGAGTGTCCGGCCGATGGCGCTGAAATGCTTGCCGCTGCGGAACCTGTAGAAGTACTCCCGGCCCGGCTTAAGGCCTTTGAGCTCGACGTGGACCGAGTGCGCAGTTTGGATCCGCGCGGTTTCGACGCCGCGGGCGATCACCGACCGCATGGCCGGGTCCTCGGCGACTTCCCAGGCGACCGCGACCTCCCGCGAGGGCATGCCGCCAAGCCCGTCCTCCGCCAGCGGGTCCAGGGCCAGGCGGGTCCAGATCACGAAGCCATCGGGCCACGGCTCGCCGGAGGCGATACCGAGCATGAACGGATCGGTGCGGAGGCCGGCGTCGTCAGCTGTTGAAACCGCGACGGCGGTCTGCGGCAACGCCGCTGACACACCAGCGACCAGTCCGGCCCCGAGGCCGGCGGAAATGAGGGATCTGCGGGAGATGTTGTCCATGCCACTGACCGTAGTGAGCGCGGCTTGACGGCGATCAAGGGTGGTGTGAATGGCTGGTTAACTGTGTGACAAAGTCTGTGAACCTTCAGAGTGCGCCGCGGTCCGCCACCAGGAGACGGTTGCCTCGGCGGCTTGCTGCAGGGGTGTCGGATTCAGGTTCAGTAGCCGCTGGCTCTCGGCCGAATCCATTACAAACGGCCGATCGAACTGGTAGAGCATCTCCGCAAGCTCCCGCATGTCCGCAGAGAAGAGGCCGGCGACGCGCAGAGCCCAACCCGGTATCGCGCTGATCCTGGGCACGGAAACACCGGCCGCGCTCGCATAGGCGGAAGCCACATCCCGCTGGGACATTGCCGGTCCGGTGGGAGCGTGCAGCACCGTGTTCCAGAGCCCGGTGTTCGCAGCCGCCGCGATCATGGCCGCTGCCAGGTCCGGCACGTAGGTAAACGAGTGCGGGTGGTCGGCGCTTCCAATGACCTGCAGCGGCTTACCGGCCAACACGCGCGGCACCATGCGCTCGCCGGCGTGCGCCATCTTCACCCGCGGTCCAAAGAAGTCGCCGGCCACGACACTCACCGTGTTGGCCTCGTGCTCAGATCGGGCTTTCAGGAGCGCAGTCCTTACGCCACGCTTCCCGCCGGTGGCTGACCGCGGGCCCGCTTCGGTCATGATGCGGTGGGGCTCGCTGTAGGAGTAGAGGCTTTCCGGAAAGACGACGACGGCGCCCGCGGCTGCCGCTGCATCCATCACCACCCGCTCGGCTTGCGGAAGTTCGGCGGCCCAGGCCGCGGCGCGGTAGGCGGAGCCGTGGATGCAGTGGAACACGGCTTCTGCCCCTTGCACCGCTGCGGCCATTAGCTCGGGATCAGAAGCGTCCACACGCATGCGCTCAACGTGGGGATGCTCCGGGCCGCTGCCGGAGCGGGTGAGGATGCGGACCCTTTGGCCTTTGTGTGCGAGTTGTTCTGCAATGGTCCAGCCGACGGGTCCTGCTCCGGTGACGACGTACATGGGGATTCCTTTTCTTCAGTGAGCGTAGAGCGAGAGCACTGCTCTCTGAATCCAGCATGGGACTTTAGTCGGTTCTTTGTCAAGAGCACTGCTCTCGTTTGCTTCCTATGCTCTCCCTTGTGGCAGGCTGGATCCATGACGACAGACACTTCGAGGGTCAAGCCCCCCACTCCCCGGGAACGTGCCCGCGCGCAGACCATTGCCGACATCGTCCGCATTGGTAGGGAGCACTTGGCCATCCATGGTGCGGCGGCGCTTTCCCTGCGCGCTGTTGCCCGCGACCTGGGTGTTGTCTCCTCCGCCGTTTACCGCTACGTGCAGAGCCGGGACGAACTCCTTACCCTCCTGCTGATCGACGCCTACAACGAGCTTGGGGATGAGGTTGATGCTGCCGTCGAGGCTGTCCCGGGTGAGGATTTCGCTGCACAATTCACCGCCCTCGGTAAATCGGTTCGCGCCTGGGCCCTCCGGGAGCCGGCCAGTTACGCGTTGCTGTTCGGGAGCCCGGTGCCCGGCTACCAGGCGCCCGGCGAACGGACCACCCAGCCGGGTACCCGGGTCGTCGTCCGCCTTGTCAGCATTTTCGACGCCGCGCACAGAGCCGGTGCGTTGAGCGCGGAGGTGAGTCCCGCCGTCGTGATTCCTCCCAAACTGACCGAAGACATGGCGCGCATCCGCTCGGACCTTGGCCTTGCGGTGCCGGATGCAGCGCTGGCGCGAGGTGTCCTGGTGTGGACGGCGTTGTTCGGGGCCGTCAGTTTTGAGGTGTTTGGCCAATATGGCGCCGATACCTTTGCCGCCCGCGATGAACTCTTTGGGCATCAGTTGGCGGTGCTGCAGGGAGTGGTGGGGCTGTAGCGGGCGGAAGGTAAAGTATTCGGATGGCTCGTGGACTGGCTGATATCGGTGCGGAGGGCGTGCTGCTCGCCGGGGCCGGACGCGCCATTCTCCTGCAGATCGCCGATCCGCGGGTTGGCCACGGGGTTGCAGAGCACAGCAACTTTGCGGACCGGCCGCAGGACCGGCTCAGGGCAACGCTGACCTATGTCTATGCGGTGGTGTACGGCACTGAGGAGCAAGTCGCCACCGTCCGACGCGCAGTCAACCGTGCGCATGCGCCCGTTCGACGGACGGCTACCGATGGCTCCCAGGGCTACAACGCGTTCGATGCCGAGTCTCAGCTCTGGGTTGTCGCCACCCTGTACGACACTGCGGTGACCGTGTACGAGCAGGTCCACGGACCGCTCGACGACGACACCGCGGAGCGCATGTACCAGGACTACGCGCGGATCGGGACGGCGCTTCAACTCCCGGCGGACATGTGGCCGCGGGATCGGGCCGCCTTTGCCCAGTATTGGGCTTCCCGATTGGGCGTGTTGCGGCCCGACGAAAAAGCCCGCAAGATTGCCCGCGACCTGCTTTATCCCGCGGGCGGGCCGGCCCTGATGCGGTTGGCCATGCCGGTGGCCCGGTTCCTCACGGCGGGTTTGCTGCCGGATCATCTACGGGAAGGCTTCGGCTTCGACTGGACCCCACAGGATGACCGGCGGTTCGAACGGACCATGAGAGCAGTGGGGCTCGTGTATCCCAGGCTGCCGCAAAGGATCCGCTACTGGCCTCGCGACTACTATCTCGGGAGCCTAAAACCGGCTCCGCTGCGGGCGGGTCGGAAGGTGCGGAATGCGTAACTCCACGCCGGTGGAGGAGACCATTGACAACCTTGCCCACCGCTATCTTGACCGGTTCCCGGGCGGTCGGCTTCGGGCAGCACTCACGGAGTTCCTTGTGTTCGGCCTGAAGCAGGCATGGGCTTGCGTGTTCGGCGCCCTATTGTTGACGGTGATCATTGCGGTGCGGCTCTGGTATCCATCCGAGGCTGCGGTTGCCCGTAACGACTTCCTGACCATGGCCGCGGTGGCGATTCAGGTCCTGATGATCATCTTCAGGCTTGAGACGCTGCGGGAATTGCGGGTGATCCTGTTGTTCCATGTTGTGGGGACGGTCATGGAGCTGTTCAAAACGGACGTGGGCTCATGGACGTACGAGGCCGAAGGCGTGCTCCGGATCGGCGCCGTTCCACTGTTCAGCGGATTCATGTATGCGGCCGTCGGTTCCTACATGGTACGGGTTTTTCGGCTCTTCGACCTCCGCTTTGACCGCTACCCTCGGCGGTGGGTCACGGCGGTTGCGGCAGGCGGAATTTACGTCAACTTCTTCTCGCACCACTACATCCTCGATGCGCGCTGGGTGCTGCTCGCCGCCGTCGTGCTTGTCTACGGCAGGTGCGTGATGCACTTCCGCGTGTTCCGGCGCCGTTTCCGGATGCCGATCCTGGTGTCCTTTTTCCTGGTGGCATTGTTCATCTGGTTCGCGGAGAACATCGGCACGTGGTCTGGCGCATGGCTTTACCCGAACCAGCTCGACGGGTGGCAGGCCGTATCCATCGACAAGCTGCTGGCCTGGTTCCTGCTGATGATCATCTCGGTGGTGCTCGTGGCGTGGGTCTACAAGCCGGAGGCGCCGGACGTCCTGGACGCGCAGCCCGCTGGCGACGCGCAAATTCACGCACGACACCCGGATTTGGGTGTCGCTAGTCCGTCTGAGTGACGCCAGCCTGTTTCCGCGTCAGCATGGCGCCACGAACCCGACCAGGAAGTACTACACGACAGTTGGAGCCAAAGCGACAACAAGGAACGGATGCTTTGCGATCACGCCTCCCACTCGCCTCACGCTTCACCGCGGAGCTCTCGCATGGCTGCCCGGCGGGCATGTAGCAAGGGTTCGACGTCGGACACTCGCCTGAGGTTGAGCGGTCCGGCTTCCAGGTGGCGGCCTCGTGCTTCGATGACGACCCCGAACCCCTTTGATCGGCCTGCCGCGAACCAATAGTCCGGGCCCATCCAAAGCTCGAACCCGGCAGGAACACCGTCAACACTGACCAGGATCTGCCTTGTTCCAAGACCTTGAAACGCGGAATCCTGACTCTGCAATTCCGTCAGCGACCTCGGCGGTTCCGCAATTCCGTGCCACCGGTTCAGTACGCCCTGGACGGGATCGTGGGTAGTAGTGATGACTTCCAGTAGCTGGACTGGGTGCCGAGGGTCAGTTGCAAAGGCGTTGCCGTGAAGTACTCCTCCTTCACTCCCGTCCATCTGCCAGGAACCCAGCATCAGCTTGCCGTTCCAGGCGTCGAGACGAAAAAGCGGTAGACTATCCGCCCCTCGCCGCACCTCTTCCTCGAGCCGGTCGTTCATGGCCCAAAAGTCCTCCGGTGGCATGAAACCGCTGAACTCCATCGCGTCAGTCTGACAGTTCACGCTGGGCGAAACCAGCCCAAAAGCCCTGTAAATTTCGGGGCATCTGACGGCCCGGAACCCAAAGTTGAGCGTTGTTGACTCAACTTTGGATTGACTTTGTTTCGACGGTGAGTACAGTTGAGTGCAGAACGCTCAACTAGCCGACTGTTGAGTGGGCTCCCGATCTGGCAAACCGCTTCCGCGGAGAGCTGCCGGGGTGCAATCTCCAACATCGGCCATTGAAAGGAAACAAGATATGTCACGTGCAGTAGGTATCGACCTCGGAACCACCAACTCCGTGGTTTCTGTCCTTGAAGGTGGCGAGCCCACCGTCATCGCCAACGCAGAAGGCGGCCGCACCACGCCGTCCGTCGTTGCGTTCTCCAAGTCCGGTGAAGTCCTGGTGGGCGAAATCGCCAAGCGCCAGGCCGTCAACAACATCGACCGCACCATCGCTTCCGTCAAGCGCCACATGGGCACCGACTGGAACGTCGCCATCGATGACAAGAAGTACACGCCGCAGGAAATTTCCGCGCGTATCCTCATGAAGCTTAAGAACGACGCCGAGAGCTACTTGGGCGAAAAGGTCACCGACGCTGTGATCACTGTTCCGGCCTACTTCAACGACGCCGAACGCCAGTCCACCAAGGAAGCCGGCGAAATCGCAGGCCTCAATGTCCTCCGCATCGTCAACGAGCCCACCGCGGCTGCGTTGGCCTACGGCCTGGACAAGGGCAAGGAAGACGAACTCATCCTGGTCTTCGACCTCGGTGGCGGCACCTTCGACGTCTCCCTCCTCGAGGTTGGCAAGGACGAAGACAACTTCTCCACCATCCAGGTCCGCGCAACCGCCGGTGACAACCGCCTCGGTGGCGACGACTGGGACAACCGCGTCGTCGAGTGGCTCCTGGGCCAGCTCAAGATCAAGGGCATCGACCTCTCCAAGGACAAGATCGCGCTCCAGCGCCTCCGCGAAGCTGCTGAGCAGGCCAAGAAGGAACTGTCCTCCTCCACCAGCACCAACATCTCCCTCCAGTACTTGTCCGTCACCCCCGACGGCCCGGTCCACCTGGACGAGCAGCTGACCCGTGCCAAGTTCCAGGACCTCACCAAGGACCTGCTGGACCGCACCAAGAAGCCGTTCCACGACGTCATCGCTGAAGCCGGGATCAAGGTTTCCGACATCGACCACATCGTCCTCGTCGGTGGCTCCACCCGTATGCCCGCCGTCTCCGAGCTCGTCAAGGAACTCGCTGGCGGCAAGGAGCCCAACAAGGGCGTCAACCCGGACGAAGTTGTGGCCGTCGGTGCCGCGCTCCAGGCCGGTGTCCTGAAGGGCGAGCGCAAGGATGTCCTCCTCATCGACGTCACGCCGCTGTCGCTCGGCATCGAAACCAAGGGTGGCGTCATGACACACCTGATCGAGCGCAACACGGCAATCCCCACCAAGCGTTCCGAGACCTTCACCACCGCTGATGACAACCAGCCGTCCGTGGCCATCCAGGTCTTCCAGGGCGAGCGTGAGTTCACCCGCGACAACAAGCCGCTGGGCACGTTCGAACTGACCGGTATCGCTCCGGCGCCGCGTGGCGTCCCGCAGGTCGAGGTCACCTTCGACATCGACGCCAACGGCATCGTCCACGTGTCCGCCAAGGACAAGGGCACCGGCAAGGAACAGTCCATGACCATCACCGGTGGCACTGCACTGTCCAAGGAAGACATCGACCGCATGGTCCGCGAAGCCGAAGAGCACGCAGCCGAGGACAAAGCCCGCCGCGAAGCTACGGACACCCGTAACTCCGCCGAGCAACTCGCCTACTCCGTCGACAAGCTGATCGCCGAAAACGACGACAAGCTGCCGGAAGAGGTCAAGACCGAGGTGAAGGCCGACGTCGACGCCCTCAAGTCCGCGCTCGAAGGCACCGACGACGCCGCCGTCAAGACCGCGTTTGAGAAGCTGCAGGCTTCCCAGACCAAGCTCGGCGAAGCAATCTACGCCCAGGCCTCGGCAGCTGACGCTCCGGGTGCCGGTGCCGAAGGCGCTCCCGCAGGTGACAAGGCCGCTGACGAAGACATCGTCGACGCCGAGATCATCGACGAAGACGAAGCGAAGAAGTAGTCATGCCCCACCACGGCAACGAAGCAGAGCACTCTGAAGGCAACGAGCCGCGCAAGCCCGTAATCCGGGACAACCGCAAGGTTGACCCGGAGACCGGGGAAGCCCGTCACCCCGAAGGTGAAGCTACCTCACCTGCCGAAGACAAGGCCGCCCCCGACGGCGATGCCCTGTCCCAGGCGGAGGAAATCCTCAACGGCGTAGAGGTGCCGGCTGAAGAGTCGGTCGCCTCCGGTGCCGCCGTCGAGGCCGAGGCAGCGGAGCTCCGCAACGACCTCCTTCGTCTGCAGGCTGAGTACGTCAACTACCGCAAGCGCGTAGAACGCGACCGCGCCGTCGCAGGGGAAATGGCCGTCATCGGCGTCCTGAACTCGCTGCTGCCGGTGCTCGACGACGTCGACGCCGCACGCCAGCATGGTGACCTCGAAGACGGCCCTTTCGCCGCGATCGCCACCAAGCTGGAGAACGCGCTGAAGACGTACGGGCTGGAACGCATCGCGGAAACGGGCGTCGAGTTCGACCCCACCATCCACGAAGCACTCATCCAGCAGCCGGGCGAGGACATCGAGGTGGACACAGTCAGCCAGGTGCTGCGCTCGGGATACCGCTCAGGCGAGCGTGTCCTCCGCGCAGCCCAAGTGATCGTCGCGGTCCCGGCCTAGTACTCCTCGAGATGGCAGTTCGTGACAATGATTTACTGAAACACTGTCACGAACTGCCATCTCGTTCCCAAAAGAAAGGAAACGCTCTTGGCCAGCCAGGACTGGGTTGAAAAGGATTTTTACGCGATCCTTGGTATCGCCAAGGACGCGTCCGACGCTGATATCAAGAAGGCTTACCGCAAGCTCGCCCGGCAGTACCACCCGGATACGAATGCCGGGGATGCTGCTGCGGAGAAGCGTTTCAAAGACATTTCCGAGGCCTACTCGGTGTTGTCGAGTCCTGAGGACCGGCAACAGTACGACGCCATCCGGGCCATGGGTGGTGCCCGGTTCGCTCCCGGTGCGGGTGGGCGCGGTGGCGCTGGTGCCAACGGCGGGTTCGAAGACCTCTTCGGTGGCCTGTTCGGCGGCGGTGCGCGGCAGCCTGCCGGTGCCGGTGGCATTCCGCCTGAGTTCGCAGACCTGTTTGGCGGCGGATTCGGTGGCGGCCAGACCGGATTCCAACGGGCCCCGCAGAAGGGGTCGGACCGGACCGCTACGACATCCATTTCCTTTGCCGGCTCCATCAAGGGCACAACCGTAAGCCTGCGGGAAAGCAACGGCAACGTGATCGACGTGAAGATCCCCGCCGGCATCAAAGACGGCCAGAAGGTGCGTCAGCGCGGCAAGGGCAATGTTGGTCCCGCCGGCAACGGCGACCTCATCATCACGGTGAGCGTGAAGCCGCATGAATTTTTTCAGCGCGACGGCGACAACATCCGCATCCACGTGCCTGTCACGTTCGCAGAGGCGGCGCTGGGGGCCACTTTGGACGTTCCAACGCTCGACGGCGACACCGTCAAGGTCCGCGTCCCCGCCGGAACACCGTCGGGTCGTACCCTCCGCGTCAAGGGCCGGGGCGTCAAGACGACCAAGGGGACGGGTGACCTGCTGGTGACTATCGACGTCGCGGTCCCACAGAACCTGAACAAGGAAGCGGAGGAGGCTGTGAAGGCGTTCGCAGCCGCCACCTCGGACGCAAATCCGCGTCACGACCTGGCCGCTAAGGCCCGGTTGTAGGGAGACGGTCATGGGCATTGACGTGAATCAGCCGATCTTCGTCATCTCCGTCGCCGCGGAGCTTGCCGACATGCACCCTCAGACGCTGCGCCAGTACGACCGCCTCGGCATCGTCTCGCCGAGTCGTGCGCCCGGCAAATCCCGCCGCTACTCCCAGAGCGACGTCGATAAACTGCGGGAGGTCCAGCGCCTCTCGCAGTCAGGCGTTTCGCTCGAAGGCATCAAGCGCATCATGGAGCTTGAGAACCAGGTGGCCGCCCTGCAGTATCGGGTCGCTGAACTGACAGAAGAACTGTCCCGTCGTCGCACCCCGGTGGACGCGAGGATCTTCGCGGCCGGTGCCGCCGGAGACGTCGTCAGCCTTGCGCGCGGACAGCGTCCGCGCGCACGGTCGCAGGCAGTCGTGGTTTGGAGGCCACGGCCGGGGGAGTAGCGATACCGCGGGGAGTAGTCACGCCGCGGGCGTGACGGTATCCGCGTGCCGGTGGATCACCTTCCATTCCCCGTCCTCGCGGCGGTACACCTGCGTGGCCCGGAGGACGTAGCTGCGCGGTTCTCCGTTCACGGACGCGGTGGTGTGCTCGAGCCCGACGGTGTAGGCCATGTCGCCAACGACGTCATAGGCTTGCAGTTCGAATTCGTAGGAACGGCAGTCGGAGAAGCTCTTTCCGAGGCCGGTGAAGAGCTCGTTGAGGGCGTGCTGCCCCAGGGCGTTCCGCCACGCACCCATGACGCTGACGGGTTCGTTGCGGGACCAGAGAGCCCGGCGTGGTGCCGGGTCTCCGCTGTGGAGGGCCATTTCTGCATGACGCAGATCGGACGTGACCCACGCCAGGAAATCTTCGCGATCGGTCATAGTGACAGTATGCGCCCGCGCGCCGCGTCCGGGACCCCTGCTAGAGTCCCTTTCGATCCCAGCTGACCACTACCTTGGCACCGCCTTCTTCCGTGCGGTCCACGTCCACGACAATCTCCGACTCGGCCGCGCCCATGTCCCGGATCTGCTGCTTGTAGTCCTCGATGTGTGACAACAGGGATTCCTCCGTCCATTCGCCCGGTCGCATCCGCGTGGAAATTTCCACGGGCTCTGATTGAGGTACCAGGAGTTCTTCCGGCCGGTGGGCTGGTGGTTCTTCCTGCGCCCTTGGGTGCGCCGTGGATCCCGCCGGCCTGCGTCTTTCAGGCTCGGGTTCTCCGGCCGGGTCCATCATTTTCCATGCAAGGAATCCGCCGGCAACGCCGGCAACGAGTCCCATGAGTATCAGCCATGGACCCCGGCCACGGTTCTCTCTGCCACCTCGTACAAATGCGTTGGAAATGCCTGCAGATCGTGGTGCCATGGGAAGACTCACCTTCCAGTTGGTTGTCCGTCGTGCTGGAAACTGCTTCTCCATCAGGGTGTCACAAATGGCGCGGCTTGTCCCCGGCCCGAGCGTTCCTCGCCGGGGACAAGCATTTTGCGAAGTACCTCAGCCGGCCAGTTGCTGCAGCGCGAACTCGACGTCGACGTCGTCGTCCATCTGCTTCACGATCCGACCTGTCTCGTCCACGTCCTTGTACCCGGCATGCCGGCGGGTTTCCGCCGATTCGCCCAGCAGGGCAGCGTTGGAGCGCTGGTAGAGCTCCAGCCAAACGACTCCAGGCACGGGCAGCCCGTTGAGGTGGCAACTATCCCGGACAGTTGTCCGGCGGACAGCAGCAGCGCGTGGCGATCGCCAGAGCGCTGGCCATGCGGCCGAAGGTGATGCTCTTCGACGAACCGACATCCGCGCTGGACCCCGAACTGGTGGGATCATGAACAACAACTCCCAGCCCCGACATGCCCTGAAGAAGCCAATGGTGGCATCTTCGGCGCTCCTGGCCCTCGGTCTGCTCACGGCGTGCGGAGGCAATGGTGCCGCTGCTCCCGCAGCGTCCACTTCCGCCCAAGCTGACGCCGAAGTGCAAGCGCTCCTGCCCGAGGAACTCAAGAAAGGCGGCACCATCGAGATTGCCGTCGACTCGGCCTACCCTCCCATGGATTTCATGCAAGGCGACAAGATGGTGGGCATCGAGCCTGAAATGTGGACGGCCGCCGGTGAACTCATGGGCCTGCAGGTCAAACCCACCACCGTGGCCTTCGATGCCATAGTTCCCGCCCTGCAATCGCAGCGGTACCAGGCGAGCTTCGCAGGTTTCTGGATTACCGAGGAACGCACCAAGGCCGTGGACATGGTGTCCTTCTTCCAGAGTGGATCGCAGTACCTGGTCCGCACCGATGACAGCAAGGGCCCAATCGACAGCTTCGCAGACCTGTGCGGACGTTCCGTGGCGCTGCAGAGCGGTTCCTACGAGATGACCTATGCGGAAGACGCCGGCAAGGAATGCGAGGCCGCCGGCAAGCCCGCCGTCGAGATCCAGGGATACAAGACGCAAGACCAGGCAACGCTTGCCGTCACCAGTGGCCGCGCCGACACCACAGGCATGGGTGCCGTAGTTGCCGGTTACGTGGCGCAGCAGTCCAATGGCAAGCTGAAGACAGCCGGCAAAGTGTTCCACAATGTTGAGGGCGGAATCGCCCTGCCCAAAGGCAGCAAGCTTTCCGCAGCCTTCCAAAAGGCCTTCACCAAGCTGATGGGCAACGGCAAGTACGACGAGATCTTCGCCAAGTGGGGCCTGGAAAGCGCCAAGATCACCGAGTCCAAAGCCCACACGAGCTAGGACCTGGACGTGACCGAACAAGACCTCCGACCGGACCAGATCATCTTCCTCCCCGAGCCCGGTGCGGACCCCGGGACCGCAATGTACTCGGACACGGCCACGGCGGGAGGGGTGGTCTGGACTACGCAGATCCCCACGAGCCCGGACGGTACCATTCCTGAAGGCATCAAGGCGCAGTCACGGCAAGTGCTGGATAACCTCCGCGACGCCCTGGAACGCGCCGGCAGCAGCCTTGACCGCGTCCTGCACATGACCATCTACGTCACCGATCTGGCGGAGCGCGGTGTCTTCAACGAGCTCTACCGCGAATACTTCGCGGCGCCACGCCCGGTCCGCTGCGCCCTTGGCGTCAACCAGTTGGGCATAGCGGGAATGAGAGTAGAGCTGACCGCCACGGCGGCAGCAAGTGCCCGGGACTGAAGAACCCCCGCGGCCGGTTCCTTTGGTGCGCAGGCCGCGTCCCGCCGTCGGGCCCTAACAAGAGCACGACGGCGGAACGCGGCTTTGCAGGATGGTCACCAATGCCCTGCCCACCTGTGGCTACTGTTCCGAAATGGACAGATAATGAAGGCATGGCACGGCAAGAAGGGCACGTGCACGTGGTGGAGCATGAATGCTGCGAGGCATTGAGTGCTCGTGTAGTGAGGAAGATTCCGATGTCGTTGTCGGATGAAGAGCGCAGGAGCCTGGAAGAGCTTGAGCGGGATCTGGCTGCAACGGATCCCGACCTGGATCTTCAGCTGAAGTCGGGCAGGCCGCGAGGCACGGTGGCACGCACCCTGCTGGGCTTCCTGGCCATGGTGGGTGGCTTCGCGATGGTCATCGCAGGGATCGCCACCCAGATCGTCTTAATTGGCGTGGTCGGATTCCTGCTCGCAGGAGCCGGCGCTTATCTGTTGCTCAGCCGGTTCGTCCTTAAACGGAGGGTCCGCCGGAGCGACGAGGGCAGGGCCGGTGAAAGCCCGCCCTCGTAGCGCGCATCAGGAACCGGCGGGCCTCAGTACGCTTCCGGCGGTGCGGCAGATAAGTCGACTGGTTGGACAGCTGTTTCTGCTTCCTTGACCGGAGCAGGTTCGCCGGGAGGCACCATCATCCGCCAAACCATGACTGCGCCTGCACCAAGTCCAGCGGCTGCAAGGAAGACCAGCCACGTGCCGCGCCGCGAACTCTGCTGACGGTTGGTGCGGCGGTCCGACACGCCGCGGCGGCCCGACACTTGGGATCTGAGTGCCTGCGTCCGGAGGGCCTGTGTTGCCTTGTTGACTGCCTTAGCCGCGGTTCGTCGGGCCTTCCTGGCAGACTTGCGGTTCCCGGTCAGCGTCAGGACAACCCCGTGGACGACGGAGGGAACGTCAGCGTGGTTGATCCGGGACAGCGCCCATCTCACCACGGCATCCGTTTGTGACTGTGTGCCGTCGGCTGCGTGCCTCACCCACTCGCCGGCGAGATCCTGGACGGCGGGAATGATGTCTTGCGCTTTGTACACGTGAACCCCTCACGATGTGGATGGCCCCCGTTGCCAGAGTACGCCGGGTCGGCGGAGTCCAACAGGTCATAGGAAAGGTACCTGGGCTCAGTTCCGCACTATGGAGGCCAGTTCAACAGCGTTTTCCAGTCCGGCCCACGTGCCGTTCAACGTCAGTTCCGCGTGGAGCTCAGGGGCTGCGGCGGAGTTGGAAGCAGAATCAGCAGCCACATCCACAACCCTGGCAACCTTCAATCGCAGCCCTCCCGCGTCAATGATCGTCACGCCACTGCCCGAAACCGGCGCCGACGCGCTCAAGGCGGGAACGCCGCCGTCGAGCGTTCCACTGCCCTTCACGGAGACGGTACTGGGGCGGGGTTCGGGCTCGCCTTCAACCAGCAAGGCCGCTTCTTCCTGTCCCGTGAGGATGGCGGTGGCGAGGGCCTTGACGTAGACGGGGTCGGCGCAGGCATCGTAGACCCAGCGCTTGCCGAGGACCGAGTGCTCCATGGTGCCGATGAGCCATTCCCCGGCGCCGCCCAGTTCGTGGCCGCGGTAGCTCAGCGGGACCTGATAGATGCGGTCGCCGGCAGACACTACGTGCGTTTCGAGGCCGACTTCGCCTGCGGGATCGTCAAAGCGATAGGCGCCGATCAGCTCCGGGGTGCCGTCCTGGATGAACCACGGCTGCGTCGGCAGGTAGCCGGCGATGAGTTCAAGCTTGGTGGGGGACAGGGTTGCTTTGTGAATGATCGCCATGTCCCCCAGCCTAGGGCAGCTTGGTAAACGCCCGGGAACCAAGGCCGGCCTACACCACCACCACACCGTCCACGATGGTTGCCAGCACCGAGGTCCGGGCAAGTTCCTCAGGTGTCACGAGCAGCGGATCCGCCCCGAACACAGTGAGGTCCGCCCACTTGCCGGCGCTAATGGTCCCGGTGACGGACGTCAGGCCTGCCGCCGCAGCAGCGTGGCTCGTGTAGCCTTGCAGCGCCATCAGCGACGTGAGGGCTTGCTCCGGCTGCACCGGGGCGACGTCCGGGCGCTCGACAGGCCGGCGCAGGATGGAGTCCGCCATCATGGCGCGGGGGTCGAACGGTGTGATGGGCCAGTCGGAACCGAGGGCAACGGTGACTCCTGCGTCCCGGAGGTCACGGCACCGCCAGCCACGGGACGCCCGCTCCTCGCCAAGCCGGACGGACCAGTTGTCCGTGCGGTCGGCCCGTGTGTGGTGGGTCCCGTGCACGGGCTGCATGCTGGCAGCAACACCGAGTTCCGCGAAGCGTTCCACAAGGTCGTCAGGAATGGTCTCGATGTGTTCGATCCTGTGCGCGGCCAGCTTGCGCGCATCTCCAGCGGTTTCAAGCGCGTCCAGGACATACCGCACACCTTGATCTCCAATGGCATGGGTGGCGGTGGGAATCCCGCGCTCCACGAAGAATCTCAAGGCTTTCTTGAAGTCATCCGGATCGGTCCATACCGACTCCGTGTTTTCGCCGTAAACATCTGGTTTCTCAAGCCACGCGGACCCGTTGTCGATGGTGCCGTCAATGAAGAACTTCACGCCCTCCACGCGCCATCTTCTTCCGCCGGTGCCTTGCAGTGCCGCCACCTCTTCCAATTCCGACATGGAAGCGCCGGCGTTGACCATCGGGGAGAAACGCAAACGAAGCGGAAGGTCACGTTTCTCCTCCAGATGGGCGGCAAGTTCGCCGGAACCTTCCACGTAGTCCATGACATGGGTGGAGGTGATTCCGACGGCCGCCATCCCGTGCAGCAGTTCGCCGAGCCTTTGGGCGCGGACTTCGAAGCCCTCCTGCGGCAGGACTTTCGTCACCAGGTCCATCGCGCTGAACTCGACGAGATAGCCAGTGGGCGCGCCGTCGTCGACGTCCACGAGCGACTCGTCCGGAAAGTCAACCGGACCCGTAATCCCGGCCGCGGCCAGGGCAGCTGAATTCACGATGGCCGAATGGCCGTCGCGCATCCGCAGGAACATCGGGACACCGGCGGTGACGTCGTCGAACAGCCTGCCGTTGAAACCCGTATCCGTGAACAGGTTCGGGTCCAAACCCCAGCCAAGGACCCACGTGCCACTGTCCTTGGCAGCTTCGCCGATGAGCCGTTTGACTTTCTCAAGCGGGCCCAGGTCCGTCAGTTGCAGTCCTCGGACAAGGTCCAGGCCAAAGACCACATGTGTATGGCTGTCGTTCAGGCCCGGAACAATGGTCGCGTCTGCGTAGTCGAGGATCTTGGTGCCTGTTCCCTGCAGGGGCTGCACTTCCGTGTAATCGCCGACGGCGGCAATCCGGCCGGCTTTGATGGCAAGGGCGGTGGCATGCGGCTTGTGCGGATCGAGGGTGTGGATGGTTCCCGCAAGGACGATGGTGTCTGCGAAAGTCATGGAAATTCTCCTGATGGTAGAGCGTGCGTGGAGCTGTTAGCCGGCTTGCCGGGCGAGCTCAGCGGTTTCTTTGTTGTTCAGGTCATCGAACAAGGCGTTGACACGCTGCTGCTCGGCGCGCGGGGCCGGTTTTGCCAAGGACACCAGCAGGTACACGGCGAGGTTGACGATCAATCCGGCCACGCCTGACGTGAGCCCGCCCAGCCAGGGGATCGAGAGAGGGCTGGGGTACATGAGTTCCAGGACCGCCGCCGTCAGGATTCCGGTGATCATCGAGGCGTTGGCTGCTGCGGCTGTGCCACGGCGCCAGAAGATGCCGAGCAGGAGGGTGGGTGCCAGTTGGCAAACGGCTTGGTAGGACACGAAAGCGATGACAATCAGGCCTGAGACCTGGTTGGCCATGAGGAGGGCTGCGCCTGCGGAAACCAAGGTGATCACGGCAACGGCGATCTTCGCGCCCTTTGCCGATTCGACGCGTCCATTGCCGCGCACGCCGATGACGTCGTTGACTACCTGCGTACCCACGGCCTGGAGGTTGGCTCCCACGTTGCCCATGGTTGCCGCGACGACGCACACCCCGGCAACGGCCACTGTCACGGCCCCGCCGACGCCGGCCAAGGTGAACCACACGGTGTCCGGGGCCTCGGCAACTCCCGGCATGCTGGCAGCCAGGAGGCAAACGGTGGTCAGGGCGCCGGAGAAGAGGAACATGATGGGCGCGGCCTGCACGGCCGATTTCTGCACTGTGCGGGGGGTTTTGACACTGAACATGCGGACGAACAAGTCCGGCCAGCACCAGGCGCCCATCATGCCCGTGAACATCAGGGAGAAGAGGTACAGCGGGCCGGCGGGGCTGTCGGGGCCGGGCAGCAGCAGGAGTGCGGGTGGAATGTCGCCAAACCCGTGTCCGTTGGTGAACAGCCAGACCAACAGGCCAAGGATCAGCAGGAAACCGGCGCCGTAGGCAAACAAACCTTGGACCATGTCGCTGATGATCAAGCCACGGGTGCCGAGCCTCACTGTCCAGATCTGGCGGGCGGCGATAAAGAGGACGCCGATAACGACTGCAAGATACGGCGATACCGCACCGAAGGAAAGCGTTGAAAAGACCAGGCCAAGCGACTGCATGCCCAGGACAACCCAGGGGATCGACGCAAGTACCCCGATGATGGCGGCGATGACCCGCACTGAGCGGGAGTTGTACCGCAGGCCAAGGAGATCAGCTTGGGTGCGGAGGTCATGGATGCGCCCCCACTTGTTCACCGGCGTGCCCAGGAAGAACATCAGCACCACGCTGAGCAGTGAGTAGGACAACGAATAGAATCCGATCACGCCGCCACTGGCAGTCAATCCTGCGAACGCGACGAAAACGGTGCCCGCAATCCACGTATTGAGGAATGCCATGGTGCCGAAGAAGGAGTTGAAGGAACGTCCACCGGTGGCGTATTCGCTCATTGAGGAGTCGCTGCGGCGGCTGCGGTTCATGACGACGACCACCAACACGGTGAACAGAAGGATGGCTCCGTAGCCAATCACCATGTTCATGGCGTTGCCTCCTCATCCTTGCTGCCTGTCATCCAGAGCGCGAACAACGAGAGCGTTACCAGGGCATTGGACCCAAGGAAGTACCAGACGGACATCACTCCGCTGCCGCTGCTGAAGAACCAGTGGATGGGCGGGGCGAGGAGTATCACGAGGTCGAACGCGAAGATCGCCCTCCTGATGTTGCTTCGGCGGACCGAAGGGGAGACGGCTTGGGACATGGGGGGATCCGTTTCTTCCGGGGCATTGTTGGCCGGTTGCGGCTGAAGTTTGGAGGTTGCGGGAACGTTCCCGCAAATTCAGTGTCCGCCGTCACATCAGCGTTGTCAAGAGGAAAACTGAACCCCGCGAGGCTCGGTGGCTCCCGGGCCGATAAGGGGACGACGGCGCTGGCTGTGATCGGCCTAGGATGTAGGAATGGCGAGAACCAAGGCAACCATCATGGATATCGCGCGGGAACTGGGCCTCTCCAAAACCACGGTCTCCAGCGCACTGGGGGGCTCGGGCCGCATCTCCGACGAAAAGCGGCAGCTCATCCGGGAAACAGCGAACCGCCTGGGCTACGTCACCAACCGTGCCGCCCGCAGCCTGCGCGTCAACCGGATAGGAGCAATCGGCCTCTACGTTCCGCCGGTCGCCCGGAGCCTGGCCTTCTACATGGATTTCGCCTTTGGCGTCACCGAAGGCGCAGCAGCGACAGACTACGACGTCACCCTTTTCGCCCGTCAGCTGACTCCCCAAAGGGCCTTCCAGGTAGACGGCGTGATCGCCATAGACCCGGCCCCCGGCGAGCCGTTGGTCGCGGCGATGCTGGCTGACGGAATACCGACCGTGAGTGTGGGCAGGTACACAGGGCCGGGGGAGGAGCGGGTCCAGGGAATCCTCGAAGCCCACCACGAAGAATTGCAGACGGAGGTCCTGGAGCACCTGCTCAGCCGTGGCCGTCAAAAGCCTGCCTTGCTGGCCGTTGACGATGTCATTGCTTCGTCGTGGGCCGTGGATACCCGGAGGACCTATACAGAGTGGTGCCTCCGCCATGGCATCGAGCCGAGGGTGTTCGAGGTGGGCGCGAACGCGTCGCCACGCGACTTGGTCGCTGCCATCACGGAAGCTGTGGACGTCGGTGGCGCCGATGCGCTCGTCTGCGGTGCCCAAGGCCACGCCGCCCAATGCCAAATCGTGCTCGAAGGCCGCGGCCTGGCCCTGGGCAAGGACCTTGACGTCGCGTCTTTTGCCGCGGCAGCGTACGTTGAGGCCGGGAACCGGCTCATCAGTGCCATAGACCTGGCTCCCCGCAACTACGGCAAGGCGGCAGCGGAACTGCTTGACGTCGTCGTGCGTGAACCCGAGAGCGAGCCCATCCACCGGTGGTTTGACGGCGCAAGCGTCCAACTCGCCCGCTGAACCGGCTGTTCACCGATGCGCGGCCACCCGCCTGCTCTGACTACAATCAAAGGGACGTCGACCATTGAGGGAATCATGAAGAAACTCACCACTGTCCTGATCGCTGCCGGGCTGCTCGCCACGGCCTCCGCCTGTTCAGCACCGCAGCTGACCACCGCAGAAACGTGTGACCGGGTGGGCGTCGCCGTAGCCAGCCTCCCGAACAACGCGAGCAAGACCGCCACCATCCGCGTGGCCAACGCCATCCGTCCCATCGAGGATGTCGCTTCCAACGAGATGAAGCCCGTTGTCACCGCGATCCTCGAGTACTCCGATGAACTCGTCAAGGATGACGACCACCGCGATGAAGCCAAGATGGGCGAGCTTTCCGCCGCCTACCAGGAAGCCGGCACCAAGTACGGCGAGCTCTGCCGCGGCTAACCCCTCCCGAACGCTCTCTCACCAAAAGGCCCTAAAGCCGGATCTGCGGTCGTCAACTTTTTGAGACAGGTTCGTTGTTTGTTTTGGTTAGGCGGCCAGTGGTTGCTGGGCGCGGGTTTGGTGGTTGGTGTGGGCTTT
>NZ_JBFBGW010000029.1:0-37150 GCF_040684895.1 Paenarthrobacter sp. NPDC089322 | reverse complement strand
TTCATGGACGAAGGAGTAGTCGTCGAACGCGGCGACGCACGACAAATCCTCACCAACCCCCAAGAACCCCGCACCCAAGCCTTCCTGAAGCAGGTGCTCTAAACCATGGATGGAAAACTCGCTGTCATCGGCCTGGGCAGCATCGGCTCCATGGCCCTCTGGCAGGCATCCCGCCTCACCGACTCCGTCGTCGGTTTTGAAGCACACACCCCCGCCCACGGCCGCAGCGCCGTAGGCGGGGACACCCGCCTGTTCAGCATGATCTACAACGGCAACCCCGACTACTACCCCATCCGGAAACGCTCCCGCGACCTCTGGACCGAACTCGAAGCCGAAACCGGCCAGGACATCCTCACCCGCTGCGGCGGCCTCTCCATCGGCACCAAAGATGGGGCCTACATTTCTGGCCTGCTCGAAACCACCCGCATCACCGCAGCCGAGCACGAGATCCTCAGCCACGAGGACATGGCTGAACGCTACCCCCAGCACAACCTCCGCACCGACGACGGCGCCGTCTACGACCCCAACGCCGGCGCCCTGCGCACCGACCGGGCAGTCACCGCCGCTATCATGGCAGCACAAAACAACGGCGCTACCGTCCACAACAACACCCCCATCACCGACATCACGGAAACCCCCGACGGCGTCCTCATCACCTCCGGACAAAAGTCCTGGACCTTCGAGAACGTCATCATCGCCTCCGGCGGCTGGTCACCGAAACTCATGCCCGACTACCTGAAGGCAGCAGCGGAAACCAAGCGGCTCATCTTGACTTGGTTCGTCGCCCGCGACGGAATGGAGTTCTCCCCGGATAAATTCCCCATCTTTACGAGGATGTACGAGGACCGCTCCATGTACGGGGCACCCGCCGTCGACGGCGTCACCGTCAAGGCAACCCTTGACGGCCGCGGCCGAGCAACGCCCGATGCGGGAAACCTGCCCAGGGAACTCACTCCGGCGGAAATCACCGAGACCGTTGACACCGTCTCGGAGTTCTTCCCGGGCTTGTACCCCACGATCGTCCGCTCCGACGCGTTCCCTGACCTTTACACCAGGGACAAGAATCCGCTGGTGGGCTGGATGGAGGAGGGTGGCCGGATCTACTGCGCAACCGGCTTCTCCGGCGGCGGCTTCAAGAACGCCACCGGATTCGGCGAAATCGCCGCGC
Source organism: Paenarthrobacter sp. NPDC089322 (assembly GCF_040684895.1). Lineage (NCBI taxonomy): Bacteria > Bacillati > Actinomycetota > Actinomycetes > Micrococcales > Micrococcaceae > Paenarthrobacter > Paenarthrobacter sp. NPDC089322. Next base: position 35,982 of record NZ_JBFBGW010000029.1, on the reverse strand, counting down.
ACGAAGCCCTCGGCAAACGCACCTTCGACGGCCTCGACTTCGTGCGGCCCCAACGGTTCAAAACCAGCTAAACCGATCCACAAAAGGTACACAATCATGGCAACTCTTGACCCCCTCCTCAAACAGGCCACCAGGTCGTTGTTTACCACGCTCCCGGCAGCTGGATCCACGCGGCAGACGGCAACAAGTACATCGATTTCACGACCGGAATCGGTGTTACCAGAGCTGGTCACTGCCATCCCGACGTCGTCGCGGCAGCCTGTGAGTAGGCGGGCCAAGATTGTCCATGCACGGAACACCACCGTGATGTTACAAGCCGCTGCTTCAGCTGACGGAAAGCTGGGAGACTTTCTGCCCTCGGAGCTGGACAGCGTTTCTTGAGCCATGTCCGGCTCAGGGGCGGTGGAGGCTTCCATCCGCCTTCTCCGCACTGCACAGCACATACTCTCCACGGCCGGGACGAAGCTCCGTCAGGGGCTTCTCCCTGCGGCTCCCCTATGTCCGCGATCGCCGCCAGGTTCACCCAGGCCCTGAAACAGCCACTCCTAACGTCTCTCCAACCATCATTTGAAAGCGTGACATGAGCATTCCATTCGACTCTTCAGGTCTTCACACGGAATTGTTGATCGATGGCATCTGGCAAACGGCCGCCAGTGGTGCCACGTTTCCGGTGGAGAACCCGGCAAACCACGAGATCATCGCCCACGTAGCCGACGGCGGTCCCGAAGACGCTACCTTGGCCATCCAGGCCGCCGGCCGCGCCCAGGCGGAGTGGGGCAAGTCCACGCCCCGCGAACGCGCTGACATCCTCCGCCGCGCGTTTGAGCTGGTCATCGCCAACACGGACCTGCTGGCCGCGATCATGACCGCCGAGATGGGCAAGCCACTGGCCGAGGCAAAGGGCGAAGTGGCATACGGCGCCGACATGCTGCGCTGGTTCTCCGAGGAAGCAGTCCGCATTGGCGGTGACAGCGCCTCCTCCGTGGACGGCAACACCCGGGTCATGATCACCAAGGAACCAGTCGGCCCGTGCGTTCTGGTCACCCCGTGGAACTTCCCGCTGGCCATGGGCGCCCGCAAGATCGCCCCCGCCGTCGCCGCCGGCTGCACCATGGTCTTCAAACCGGCCGAGCTGACACCGCTGACTTCCCTGGCCCTGGTGCAGATCTTCAGGGAAGCAGGCCTTCCCGACGGCGTCCTGAACGTCGTCACCACATCCGCCCCCTCCACCGTCGTCGGAACCTGGATGGGCAGTGGCATCGCCCGCAAGATCAGCTTCACCGGCTCCACCGGAGTCGGCAAGATCCTGCTGCGCCAAGCCGCCCAGAACGTCATGCGCTCCTCCATGGAACTCGGCGGCAACGCCCCCTTCATCGTCCTGGCCGACGCGGACATCGAAAAAGCAGTCGACGGAGCCATGAAGGCCAAGATGCGGAACATGGGCGAGGCCTGCACCGCCGCCAACCGCTTCTTCGTCCACCGCTCAGTGGTGGCTGAATTCAGCGAAAAGTTCGCCAAGAAGATCTCCGAACTGCAGGTCGGCGACGGCGCCCTTGCCGGGACCGACATCGGTCCCCTCATCGAGCAGAAAGGCCTGGACAAGGTCGAAAGCCTCGTTGCCGACGCGGTCTCCAAGGGAGCACGCGTCCTGACCGGCGGCAACCGCCCCGAAGGCCCCGGCTACTTTTACACCCCCACCGTCCTCACCAACGTCCCCTTGGATGCTGAACTGATGAACACCGAGATTTTCGGTCCAGTAGCGGCCATCACGCCCTTTGAAAGCGAGGACGAAGTCCTCCGCCTGGCCAACGATACCGAGTGGGGCCTGGTGGGTTATGTATTCACAGAAAAAATGGACAAAGCCCTCCGCTTCACCACCGAACTGGAAGTGGGCATGGTCGGACTGAACACCGGCACCGTGTCCAACCCCGCAGCACCCTTCGGGGGGATCAAACAATCAGGCCTCGGCAGAGAAGGCGGCAAAATCGGCATCGAAGAATTCCTCGAGTACAAATACACAGCAATACCAATCTAGGAAATATGCGGCGTGGCGCGGTAGGAGAGGAGTGGGATGTCATGGCGGCACCAAAAGGACTCTTTGCAGGAGAGGAAAGAACCACGCCGCAGATGATCGCAGATCAGCTGCGGGAAAAAATCATCCAGGGAGCTATCCGGCCAGGGCAACAGATCAACGAATCCCTTCTGGCCCGCCAGCTCAACATATCCAGAAGTCCTCTCCGGGAAGCACTGCAGCGGTTATGCCAGGAAGGAATCCTCATCAGCAGGCGCAACTATGGCGTGTTCGTCCTGGAAGTAGAAAGACACGACCTCAGGGAGATCTACGAGGTTCGTGAGGTCCTCGAAACCGCCGCCGCCAACAGGCTATTGGACGGCAGCCCCAAGCAGATCACAGAGACCTGCAAAGTGCTCAGGAGAATCGTGGGCGAAATGGCGAAGCAAGTGGCCACTTCCGACTGGCAGACTATCGCGCGGCTCGACATGCAGTTCCACTCAGCCCTTGTCGCCGGGACGGCTAATTCCCGTTTGATCAGGATCTACAAGACGCTCGCGACAGAATCGAGGATGTGTATCCTCAATCTGGAAGTCTCCTACCCAAGGATCGACATGCTGGTGAAAGAACACCAAAACATCCTGGTTCTCTTAGAGGCGGGCGAGAGGAGAGGTCTCCTGGAGGCCATCAGGTTGCATTTAGGAAAAGCCGTCGAGGACCTCACTGGAACTCAGCAGGACAAAGCCATTCGCGCCTCATGACTTTCCCCGCCCGCATGACTGGGCGGGCGCGCCCGTTAGTGTAGGCCCCTTTACGGCGCTCATGGCGGTATAATCGACAATCGACAAGAGGGGGACGCGATGGACAGCAAGTTCAAGTGGCAGGAACAGCGGACAACGACGCCGGACGGCGTGTACCGCGTGCTGCGGACAGCCATCCTGGACGGAACCGTGCCCCCGGGGGAACAGCTGCGCGAGACGCATATTGCTGCCGATCTCGGAATCAGTCGGTCCCCGCTGCGTGAGGCGCTGACCCGGCTTGAGGAGGAGGGGCTGGTCGTGAAGATCCCCTTCCGTGGGTCGTTCGTCGTGGAGGTGAGTGCTCGCGACGTCGCCGAGATCGCATCAATCCGTTTACTTGTGGAGCCTTACGCTGCCGAGCTCTCGGCCGCGACGTTGCGCGGACCTGAGCGGCTTCGGTTGAAGCAGACCATCGAGGAACTCTACCGGGCCACGGACACCAACGACATTCCGGCCAGCGTTGACGCTCACCTTCGCTTCCACAGGCTCTTCTACGAATTCTCGGGGAACGCCGCCTTGCATGCTCTGTGGAACGGTTGGGAGAACAAGCTGCGTCTCTACTTCGCGGTGGACCATCCTACCTACGGTGCTCTCCATGAAATCGCTGTAGAGCACGAGAGACTGGCCGAGCTTGCCTTGGAGGGTGACATGGATGCCTTCCGTCAGGAGATGGAAAACCAATTCCATAATGCGCTCGGCGGGGAAGATTTCAACCAAGCATAAGGACACGCCCCGGTGTAGTCATTAAGAATCCCAATAATCTACTCAAGTATGAATCCGGCCTCTCACATTGTGGCCGCCCATCCGATCTGATCCCTTGGGGTACCCACAAAACTAGGGACAACCATTTTAAGGCACACTCCAACCTGACGTCAGGTGCACCCTCGAAACGCGTCAGATTAGGGTACAAATCCAAATCTTTGACACTGCGCCGCCAACATCAAAGACCCCAACCCGAGACTTGCCCACCGGCCCAATACCAAAGCCGCGTAAAGTCCAGGCACAGATCCACACCCAGACTCCTCCCTGGCGAATCCCCGCAACCCAGCAACCACTAATGCCATCCCCGCAATTACTAAGTACCCTTTGAAAGACGGCACCAAAGACGGCACCAAAGAACGCCCCGGGCGCCCGCACCACGACAACGCCCAATCCAAACCAGACCCCCGCCCGACAAAAGGACCCACCATGGAAACCCCCGAACGTCCTTTGGCCATGGTCACCGGCGCCTCCATGGGGATCGGCTACGAGTTGGCGAAGCAATTCGTAGCCCACGGTTTCGACACCGTCATCGTCTCTGACCACCAAGACATCCACAGCGCCGCGGAAAGCTTAGGCACCTTCGCGGCGAGTCTTGGACTTCCGTCAGGAGCCCCCGCGGTGATACCCCGGCAAATCGATTTGAGCCAGAGGCAAAGCGTGGACCAACTCCGCGAGGCCGTCACTGCACTCGGCAAACCCCTCGAAGCCGCAGCCCTCAACGCGGGCATCGGCGTCGGCGGGCCGTTCGTGGAAACCGCCCTCGACGACGAACTGCGCATCATCGATCTCAACGTCAGCTCCACGGTCGCCCTGGCCAAATGGATCGTGAAGGACATGACCGCCCGTAACGCGGGAAGGATCCTGTTCACGTCCTCGATCATCGCCCGCACACCCGCGCCGTTCCAAGCCATCTACGGCGCATCCAAGGCCTTTGTCCAGTCGTTCGGGCAGGCACTGCGCAACGAGCTCAAAGACACAGCCGTCACCGTCACCCTCCTGCTGCCGGGTCCCACGGAAACGCCGTTCTTCGAGAAAGCAGACCTCCTGGATACGAAGGTGGGCAGCGAAGAGAAGGACGACGCCTCCCAAGTAGCGGAGCAAGGATTCAAGGCCATGATGGAGGGCAAGGGCAACGCACTCGGCGGCTCACTAAAATCACGCACGATGGGCCTTGGGTCAAACATCCTGCCGGATGCTTTGGGTGCCGCATTTGGCCGACGCCTCAGCGACCCAGGATCAGCCGACGACGCCGACAAACAGTAATCAGCTGCCCTCGCCGAACGCTTTTCGGTAGTTGCTCGGCGTGAATCCCAAATATCGCTGAAAGTCGTTCGTCAAGTGCGCATGGTCGGCGTAGCCAAGCTCGGCAGCTATCGCTGCAAGATCCGCTGAAGCGTCCACGCGCGCACGTTCCGCTGCGTCCTGGAGCCTTCGACGGCGGATCAGCGCGGCAGGGCTGAGGCCAATGTACTTCTTGGCCACACGCTGAAGTGTCCGCGAAGACACCGACAAGGAAGCAGCCACGTCCTCCACCCGGACTAAGGCGGCCTCCGAGCTACAGACATCCATCAGCTTGTTTGCCAGCAACGCCTCCTCCGACGACCCAACGTCAACGGAAGCCAGCCACCCCGCAAAGGCCTCGACCGCCCGCTCACGGCGAGCGCCGCCGTCGGACGCAACCCGGGCGCCGCCGTCTGACGCAACCCGAGCGCCGCCGTCGGACGCAACCCGGGCGCCGCCGTCGGACGCCTCCATCGCCTCCACCACCGCAAGGTGCAGCTCCTCGAAAGCCAAAACCGTTTCACCATCACGCAGGCCGCCCGGGTCATCGGTGAAAAGGGGAACGGCAGCCGGCCGCAAGAGGGCACCCACAGCCCAGCCACGCCCACTCAGGTCCCGATAAGCAGCCCGGGTCGTGGGGCCGGTGAAGACCAAGGCGTCAGGCTGCACCACGAGGTTGCACTGCGGATACGCAATCACGTGCTGACGGGAGCTTCGGCCCGGTTCGATGTCCCATTCGGGGATCCAGAACCACTGGACAAGGTGGGCCACGGAAGTAGGCGCGGGCAGGCGATGAAAGGCGGGGAGGCGTGCCGGGTAGAGGATCCCCTTGAAAGAACCTTCCACAGTCTTCCTTCCGGAGGATTTGTCGCGAATTTCCAAGCGCGGCCACCATGAGGGCCCGTAGCGTCCTAGACATGACAGACACTACAAGCACCGAATCCACCAAGGCCGCCCACGGGGAATACACCACCCACGGCATCCCGAACGGCCTCACCAGCCTCACCCCGTTCCTGGCTGTCGTCAACGCCAAGGACGCAATCGGGTTCTACCAGGAGGTTTTCGGCGCCCGGGTCATCAGCGCCACCGAGATGGGCGGGATGGTGGTCCACGCGGAGCTCGACTTCGGAAACGGCCACCTCCAACTCGGCGAGCCCAATCCCGGGTACAACCTGGTCCCGGCGCCGGACGGCGACGACGACTGCTACTCCCTCGGCCTCTACTGCGAGGACGCGGACGGCCTGGTACAGCGTGCTGAACAAGCCGGCGCCATCATCCGCGAGCCGCTGTCTACGTTCGTGTCCGGGGACCGTTACGCGAGCATCCGGGATCCGTTCGGCATGCGGTGGTCCATCATGACGCGTGTGGAGGACATCTCGGAGGAGGAAAGCAACCGCCGTGTTGAGGAGTGGGCGGCGGAGCAGGGCTGACACCCGGCCGGTCAGCCGGGCTGACCCCCGGTGTGGCCGGCCGGCTGCTTGACCGGCCACACTGACTGCCCCGACTCGAGGGGCCATCCGGGCGCTGTCAGCATCGACCGGTGCCTAGCGGTGCGGCCGCGATGGGCCTGGGGTGCCTCTACCCCTACGGGCCGTGGGCACGACGCTGTTATCCGGCTGAGAAGACAGTTATCCCACTAAGAGGTGCCTGCACCAGCCGGATCGTGACGCGAATTGGCCCAAATCAAAGATCAGGACAGGCAAAGGCAGAACGGGTGCCCGGCCGGATCAAGGAACACGCGGAAGGTTTCTCCGGGCTGGTGCTCTGCCTTGGTTGCCCCCATGCCCAGAACGACTTCCTCGCCCTTATCAAGGTCATCCACCACAACGTCGATGTGCATCTGTTGCGGGACGGTTTGCCCGGGCCACTCAGGAGCGCGGTAGGACTCAACCTGCTGGAAGGCGATGCACTGTCCCCCGTCGGCGGGGCGAACTTCGTACCAATCGGTCTCGCCCTTCACTTCCCAACCCAGCAGCCCGGCGTAGAAATCGGCGAGCCCGGAAGCGTCAGGACAATCAATGACAAATGTCGGAAAACGTGCGATAGCCATGGGTTAAACCTCGTCTGCTGTCTTCTTTATGCGGGCAATGGCACTCTTGGTGCCCCGCTGCGTGAGTACGTGAACAACGGCACCAACGCCGGCTGACACGACGGCGAAGAGAAGCACGCCCGGCAGGGAATCGTTGAGGTCCGTTCCGTCTTTGGGAGCCGGCTTTCCGGTTTTCTTCTCCCAGAGTCCTTCAAGCGTCTTGTTCGCCAGGGTGCCGGCTCCAAGGCTGACAACCAGCCCAAACATCTTCAACAGTAAATTCATGGGGAATCCTCCATCAGTCCGCGTGCGGGTTGACCTAAACACGGCAAGGCCGCTGCAATTGCAGCGGCCTTGCCTGAATTCCTAGTCTTTCTTGAAGGCGTCTTTTACTTTTTCGCCTGCGCCCTTGAGGTCGGCCTTGGTCTGTTCTCCGCGGCCTTCCGCTTCCAAGCGCTCGTTGTCTGTCAGCTTTCCGGCGGCTTCCTTGGCCTTGCCTGCAAGCTTCTCTCCAGCGTTCTCCATCTTGTCATCAGCACCCATGTCGCACCTCTTTCTCGTTGTGAACCTGTACCTCTACAACATCACTAATCAGGATCCTTAGCAATATTTGGCGCTTATTCGGCGTGTATCAGAGTTCGCCGAACCCCTCCTCCACCAGCCGTCCCACGTATTGGACAGCCTTCAACGCATCCTTGCCGTTGGCCTCCACGTGCAGGCTTGCGCCCTTGCCGGCAGCGAGCGTCATCAAACCCATCAAGGAGGTCCCTTCGACGCCGTTGACTGTCACCTCGGCGTCCATCCCCGACAATCCTCCGGCGATCTTCGCGGCGGGCCGGGCATGGATGCCCAAGGGGTTGATGAGTTCGAAATCGCCCGCGGCATCCGGCTCGCGGACAGCGTCCTGGACGACGGCGGCGCCGGCCCCAAATGCAACAGCCTCCGCAGCCTTTCGAACATCCCCGACGTCGGCACCTCCTTGCGCTGCGACAGCCGCCGCGACGAGCCCTTCAACCAGCGGTGCGTCGGCGAGCAGCACAGAGTCGGGGTCGCTCGCGAACTCGATGGCCGATTCGGCGGTCATCACCGCCGAACCCAGGTCGGTGAGAACCACCACCCCGTCGCCTCCCGCATCGATCAAGGACTGCTCGACGGCGGCAAGCACCTTCTCCAGACTCGTGCCGATCCGGTCGTCGGCAGTGCCCCCGGCGGCGACGAGTTCGACGTCGGGCGCCATCTGGGAGGCGAGTTCCACCGCACCTTCAGCGATCTTGCTGCTGTGCGAGACCACCACAATCCCCACCGTCATACGGCGTCGGTTCCTGCGTCACCGGTGGAGCCGGCGGCAGCAGCCGCGGCCGCGCGCAACAGCAGCGCCGTCGAAGCTGCGCCCGGGTCGCGGTGCCCGGCGCTCCGCTCCCCCAAGTAGCTGGCGCGGCCCTTGCGGGCGACCAACGGGTCAGTCGCCGCGGCTCCCACCTCGGCAGCTTCCGCAGCCGCCTTCAGGACGGCGAGCGCATCGGCACCCTTGGCGGCGGCGGTGCCCGCGGCGTCAACAGCAGGCGTCCACGCGTCAACCATTGTCTTGTCGCCAAGCTCGGCCTTGCCCCGGGCCACAACGCCATCACGCGCGGCGGCGAGGGCACCGGCCACGGCAGCACCGTCCAAGTCCGTCGCATCTCCTAACGAGGTAGCGGCCCGCAAATACGCCGTCCCGTAGAGCGGGCCGGCAGCTCCGCCCACTTTGGACATCAGCGCCATAGCTGCCGCCTTGAGCGCAGCTCCGGCAGTCTCCGGCGGAGTCTCGTCGAGCTTCTGGAGGACAGCTTGGAAGCCCCGATCCATGTTCTCGCCATGGTCCGAATCGCCTATTGCCCTGTCCAGCTCAATGAGTTCCGTGCGGTGCTCAGCCATGGCCTTCGCGGAAAGCTTCAACCAGTCCACCGCCCAGTCCACGCCCAACCCCATGCTCATGCTCCCCAACGCAGCGCGGCCGTGTGGACGGGAGCGTCCCAAAGGCTGGTCAGTTCGTCGTCGAGCCGCAGCACGGATACCGAGCAACCCTGCATCTCCAGGGACGTCACGTAGTTGCCCACCAGCGAGCGCTCCACAGTGGCCCCGCGCTGGGCGAGCACCTGCGCGGCCCGGCGGTAGACGATGTACAGCTCGCTTTGGGGTGTGCCGCCCATGCCGTTGACGAACAGCAGCACCCTGTCGCCGGAAGCAATGGAGAGGTCCTCGAGCACAGGCTCCAGCAGGCGGTCGGTAATGCCGTCGGCGCCTTCCATGGCAATCCGGTGCCGCCCGGGTTCTCCGTGAATGCCGATCCCGATCTCGATTTCATCCTCAGCAAGCTCGAAGCTCGGCGTCCCCGCATGCGGCACGATGCAACCGGACAAGGCCACACCCATGGTCCGCACATTGGCAACCACGCGCTCGGCAATCGCCGTGACGGCCTCGAGGCCATCGCCGCGCTCCGCAGCCGCACCCGCGATCTTCTCCACCAACACAGTGCCCCCGACTCCGCGGCGACCGGCCGTGTACAGCGAGTCCTCCACGGCAACGTCGTCGTTGACCAGCACCGAACGGACGTGGACGCCTTCGGCTTGGGCCATCTCGGCGGCGGTTTCAAAGTTCAGGACGTCGCCGGTGTAGTTCTTGACGATATGTACGACGCCGGCACCTGAGTCCACGGCGGTCGTCGCCGGGATGATCTGGTCCGGTGTGGGAGACGTGAAAACGGCGCCCGGGACAGCGGCGTCGAGCATCCCCAACCCGACGAAGCCGGCGTGCAGCGGTTCATGGCCGCTGCCGCCGCCCGAGACCAGGGCCACCTTGCCCGCCACAGGACCGCCCTTCCGGACGACGTACTTGGGCTCGGGATGGACGTCCACAATGTCGGCATGGGCCATGCCGAATCCTTCGACGGACTCGTCCACCACTGCGCGTGGATCATTGATGAGCTTTTTCATGGGATGCTCCTGGGCGTGCTGCGTCTGGTGCTCTGACCCTACTACCGGCGGCCCGGCCCAGGGTAGGCCTTGGCGGCTCCTCCACGTCATGGATCCGGTCTCCCACCCTGATGTGGAAGTATCATTTCTTCCTGGACCTTTCGGTCAAGGCAGGCGGTATGGGCCTGCGCGGTTATTTGGGAAGGGACCCATGGAGCGGGCGGGCCTGGACGCTATCGATCAAAGTATCCTCGCGGAACTCACAAGGAATGCCAGAGTTCCCCATGCGGTGCTGGCCAGCAAAGTAATGCTCTCGAGGAATGCAGTGCGTCAACGCATCGAACGCATGGAGCGGCAGGGTTACATCCAGGGCTACACCGTTGTCTCTGGTGGCGCGGATCCGGATTCCGTTTCCGCATTCTTCATGGTCTACCGTAAGGACCGCATGCGCGGAGCCGATGTCTTGAGTGCCCTTCGGTCAATTCCGGAGGTTGTCCTGTGCGATGTCCTCAGCGGCGACTTTGACCTGATAGTCCGTGTCGAGGCCCGGACTCTGGGAAGGGTCCAGGAGATCTGGGAAGAGATAGCAGCGATCCCGGGCGTCGCGGACACCGTGACCGCCATGACTTTGTCCAATGTGATCCGGCGTAGCTCGGCCTAGTTCAGTGGTCGCGCTGCTGCACACCCGGCACGCCGACCGCGTCCGCCACGATGCTCTGCGCCTCCTCGGGCTTCAATAACCCCATGGATGTCACCACCTGAAGTACCGGGGTGTCATCACGAAGGGCTGCTTTGGCGACGGAAGCTGCAGCGGTATAGCCGATTGCGGGGATAAGCGCTGTAGCTAGCCCGGCTGAGCGTGCCGCCCGCGTGGTCAGCAGCTCTTCATTCGCCTCGATGCCTTCAATGCAGTGTGTCCTGAGAATGCGGGCTCCGTTGCTTAGCCAGGCAAGTCCTTGCAACAACACGTGTCCGATGACCGGCTCAAAAGCGTTGAGTTGCAGTTGGCCGTTATCTGCGGCCATGGTGACTGTTGTGTCCGCACCAGCCACGGCGAAGGCAATCTGGTTCAGGGCCTCAGGAATAACGGGATTCACTTTGCCTGGCATGATCGAGGAGCCCGCTTGGCGTGGCGGTAGCCGAAGCTCGCCCAAGCCGTTCTGTGGTCCGCTCGAAAGCAGGCGAAGATCGCTGCTGATTTTTGAGATCTTGATTGCCGAGCGCTTCAGCATGGCGGAGAGGTGCATGAACGCACCCACATCCGAGGTCGCCTCAACCAGGTTCTCTGCGGGGACAAGCTTCCGGCCGGTGATATCTGCCAGCACACCCACTACTTGTTCCCTGTAGCCCGGCTCTGCCGTGATGCCCGTTCCGACGGCGGTTGCGCCCAGGTTGCATTCCAGCAGAAGGCCCGCCGATTCGGCGAGGCGTTGCCGGTCTTCAGCGATGGTGGCCGCAAATGCGTGGAACTCCTGTCCGAGGGACATGGGCACGGCATCCTGCAGTTGGGTGCGCCCGATTTTCAGGATGTGTCCAAAAGCTGCGCCCCTGTCCTGGAAGGCCGCTACCAAACGGTCGAGTTCACCGCAGATTTCCTCGACGGCTCCCACCAAAGCCAGCTTGAGTGCCGTGGGGTAGACGTCATTGGTGGACTGGCAACGATTGACGTGGTCGATGGGATGCAGATATTCGTAGCAGCCCAGTGGATGTCCCAGAAACTCCAACGCAACGTTGGCAATCACTTCGTTGGCGTTCATGTTGGTGCTTGTACCGGCACCTCCTTGGATCACGTCCACGCAGAACTGCTCCCGGAAACCACCTGCCTCCACGGCTTCGCATGCCCACCCGATGGCACGGGCTGCCTTTGGGTCGATGGCGCCCAGATGCCCGTTGGTAACAGCGGCTGCCCGCTTAACCGTTGCCAAAGCAGTAACGAGCCGGGGGTGCTGTGCCAGGGTGATTCCGCTGATGGGAAAGTTGTCCAAAGCCCTGGCAGTGTGTGCCCCCCAGTACGCCTTGGCTGGCACGTTGATACGCCCCAGGGAATCTTCTTCCACGCGATAGTCCATTGTCGGGTTTCCTTCGGATTGTGTATATGGGCGGCACTGCCCGGCCGGTGAAGGGTGCGCTGCAGGCCGGCGCACCCTTCACACGCGGGCAATTCAGTTCTTGATGCAGACGACCTTTGGCTGGGTCATGTCCTCGTAGGCGAAGCGGACTCCTTCCCGGCCGAGGCTTCCGTACTTGAAACCGCCGAAGGGCATGCCGTCGAAGCGGTAGTCGGAGGAGTCGTTGATCATCACGCCACCGGCTTGGATCTGCTTCGCCGCGTCCATGGCAGTGCCGAGAGAGGAGGTGAAGATCCCGGCGTGAAGGCTGAAGCTGATGGAGTTTGCTACGTCCAGGGCCTCGGCCCAGGAATCGATCGGACGCAGCATGACCACCGGCCCGAAGGCTTCCTCTTGCCATAAACGGCTGTCTTCCGGAACGTTCTCCAGGACAGTGGGATGGACGATGTTTCCTGAAATCTTGTTGCCGGCAAGGATCCTGGCTCCGTGGTCCGCCGCCAGTCCGACCTTGGTGATGAGGGCCCTGGCGGCCTCACCTGTGATCATCGGACCGACGTCGGTGTTCTCCGCGGCCGGGTCACCTACCACCAACGCCGCCGTTTCGTGCAGGAACCGCTCCTTGAACTCCTGATAAACGGAGCTATGCACCAGGATGCGCTGCACACCCACGCAGTTTTGCCCTGCAGCCCAGAACGCGCCGGATACGCACGATTCCACCGCTTTCTGCAGGTCTGCGTCATCCATCACGATGACGGGGGCATTTCCGCCGAGGTCCATGGCCAGCTTCTTCAGCCCCGCCGTCCTCGCGATGTCCTCCCCCGTGGAAAAACCCCCGGTAAAGGACACCATGCGCACCTCCGGCGCGGACAGGATCTTCCGGGCAACCTCGCGCCCTCCGTGGACAAGGGTCAGCACGTTGTCGGGAAGTCCGGCTTCCTTCAGCGTTTCTGCCAACAGCTGGGCGGAGAGGGGAGTCAGTGCCGACGGTTTGAGTACGACGGCGTTGCCTCCTGCGATGGCGGGCCCCACTTTGTGGGCCACCAGGTTGAGGGGATCGTTGAAGGGCGTGATGGCGAGGATGATGCCCAGCGGCTCCCGGGAGAACCAGCCCTGACGGTCCTCGGAACCTTCATACGCGTCGAAGGGGACCACTTCGCCGGCGTTGCGCCTGGCTTCGGCCGCGGACAAACGGAGCGTGTTGACAGCCCGCAGTACCTCTTTGCGCGCCTGGCGTATGGTTTTGCCGGCTTCGTCGACGATTGTCCGGGCGAAGAGTTCGCTGCGATCCTCGATGGACTGTGCTGCGCGGTCCAGGATCCTGCCCCTGGCGTCCCTGGAAAGTGCGGCGGATGCCCGGGCCCCGGCGCGGGCTGTGGCAAGGACCGCCTCCACGGCATCCGGATCCGTGCGGTGGATTGTGCCCACTGTCCGGTGGTCGTAGGGACTGGTGACAGCCTGGACGGAGGCCACTGTGGAAAGTTCTGCGGTCAAAGTCTCAGACATGGGAGGCGACCTTCTTGGCTGCGTGCATGGCGATGATGTCGGAAAGCAGGGCGTACGCAGTCTCTACGCGCCCGGCGCCCGGTCCTGAAATAGTCACCGGGCCCAACAGGTCCGTGCTGAACGAGACCGCATTTGTGGCACCGGAAATGCCGGCCAGGCCGTGGTCCAAGGGCAGTGCCATCGGTTTGACCGAAGCGGATACGGTGCCGTCGGAGTTCCTGCTCGCGGCTCCGATGAGTTTCCATCGGCGCCCTTCAGAGGCTGCTTTGGCGATGTCTGCGGGTGTGACGGAGGAGATTCCTTCGCGGCCAACATCCTGGAGCGTGATGCCTGCCCCCAAAAGTTCGTTGGCGAGAATCAGCACTTTGAGTTGGACGTCATAGCCTTCGATGTCTGCCGTGGGGTTGGCTTCCGCGTAGCCCAGTTCCTGTGCCTCACGAACAGCGGACGGGAGGTCGAGGCCTGATTCCATGCGTCCCAGCACGTAGTTGCTGGTGCCGTTCAAGATGCCTTCGAACCCGTCGATGGCCAGCCCCGTAAACATCTGCTTGGCAAGGCGGATGACCGGGGTACCGCTCATGACCGCACCTTCGAATTCGAACCTGGCATCGTTTGCTTCGGCCAGGCGGGTCAGTTCAGGACCTTGGAGTGCCACAGGCCCCTTGTTGGTGGTGCAGACGCTTTTGCCTGATTCCAGTGCCCAGCGTACGTGGGATACGGCCGGCTCTCCGTCCTCCGGATTGGTGAAGGTGGCTTCACAGATGATGTCCGCCGTGCAGTTCCGGATAACAGCCTCGTTGTTGGTGTCCCGGGACCCACCGTGATCGGCAAACGTCTCATCCTGGGGCAGGTTGAGCGCCATCCCGAGGTCGATTCCTCCGGGGACCATCAGCGAGCCGAGTCGAAGGTCCGTGATGGCAACGATCCGCAGGCCGAAGCCCAGTTCACCGCGAAGGTCCTCTCCGCGTTGGTGAACGATTTCGGCGAGTGTGCGGTTGACTCCGCCGAAGCCAATGAGGGCGAGATCGTAGGTGGTCATGGTGCTCCTTTGGGATGGGTTGGCTTGATGACTCCATCCTGCGGTGGCTTCGCGTCAGTGCGGCCATGTCGATTCGCCGGAGAACGTGGTCATTCTGACCATTCGGAAGTCGTTAGGGCGGCTGAGCTTTTCGGTCCAGCTGTGCTTTATAGGCATTCATAAATGTTTTTAATGACTATCTCGCTGGATTCTGTGTTACCTTCATCACCACAGGCCCCTGCGGGCCGCATCAAGCCCGCCCGACTCTTCCCCTTCGCATACGTCAAACACCGGAGAATCACATGGAATCTTCAACACCCCTGCAGCTGGACCATCAGTCCCGTGCGCCCGGCACCGAAACTCCCCAAGGCGGACTTCGCCGATCAATGGGGACCAGGCACCTGATCATGATCGCGATGGGAGGCGTCATCGGATCCGGGCTGTTCCTGAGCTCGGGCTACACCATCTCCCAGGCAGGCCCGCTGGGCGCCGTGATCGCGTACCTGGTTGGTGCTTTCGTTGTGTACTTGGTGATGGCCTGCCTTGGTGAACTGGCCGTGGCCTATCCGGTTTCCGGGGCCTTCCACATATACGCCGCGCGATCGATCGGACCTGCCACAGGATTTACCACGGCCTGGCTGTACTGGCTCTGCTGGGCCGTTGCCATAGGTTCTGAGTTCACGGCGTCAGGATTGTTGATGCAGCGCTGGTTCCCGGAAGTCGAAGTTTGGGTCTGGTGCCTCGTCTTCGCAGTAATCCTGTTTGGGTTCAACGCAATCTCTTCACGGTTCTTCGGTGAATCCGAATTCTGGTTTGCCATCATCAAGGTGGGCGCCATCATCGGCCTCATCATCCTCGGCGGTGCTGCCCTTGTCGGCTTCCACCCGTTGTCGAACTCCGGCAACCATCCCTTCCTGTTTGCGAACTTCACTACTTCAGCCGGACTGTTTCCCAACGGATTCACCGGAGTCCTGGTTACGGCCCTCGCTGTCTTCTATGCGTTCTCGGGATCCGAACTCATCGGCGTAGCAGCGGGAGAAACGGCTGATCCTTCGCGCAACATTCCCAAGGCGATGCGGAGCACCGTCATTCGATTGCTGATCTTCTTCGTTGGAGCAATCGCGGTCATTGCAGCAACTGTCCCCTATGACCAGGTGGGCCTGGATGAGAGCCCCTTCGTCACCGTGTTCTCTTCCGTGGGCATTCCGTTTGCAGCCGACATCATGAACTTCGTCATCATCACCGCACTGCTGTCTGCCGGTAACAGCGGCCTGTTCTCCTGCGCCCGGATGCTCTATTCGCTGGCGGACGAGGGCCACGCTCCCCAGGCCTTCAAGAAGCTGACACGTCGCGGCATTCCCCTGATTGCCCTGTCCGTGAGCATGCTTGGCGGGGTGGCATCCCTGATCAGCAGCGTCGCGGCGCCCGAGACCGTGTACCTGGCGCTGGTGTCCGTGGCAGGTTTTGCCGTAGTCGGCGTGTGGATGTCCATTGTGGCCTCCCACTTCTTCCACCGCCGCGCCTTCGTGCGCAATGGTGGAAAGGTGGCCGACCTTGCCTACAAGGCCCCGTTTTACCCGCTGGTCCCCGTCCTTGCCTTCGTTCTGTGCCTTGTTTCTCTGATTGGCATCGCGATGGACCCGTCGCAGATAGCAGCCCTGTACTTCGGGGTTCCGTTCGTGGCTGCTTGCTACCTGTTCTTCCGCTTCAGGTACGGCGGCAGGACCCGCAAAGGTCAGTCCGCCTGACCTTCCCACTCCATCTCCACGGCCGGGCACAGATGCCCGGCCGTGGCGTTCGTTTGTGTTGAAAGGAGGCCACCAAGATGCATCCGGTTCCCCTTGCGCCAAGCACTGACCATCTCTCCAGCTGGGTGGAGGTAGACGGTGCAGCTTTCGAATCCAACGTTCGGGAAGCGCAGGAGCTGCTGCGGGATCGTGCCAAGCTCTGCGCTGTCATCAAATCTGACGCGTACGGGCACGGGGCGGATCTGCTCATGCCGTCCCTCACCCGTGCAGGAGTGCCGTACATAGGTGTCGGATCCAACAGGGAGGCCCACATTGCCCGGGATCACGGGTACGCCGGCAAGCTGCTGCGCGTTCGTGCCGCCGCGCCGCAGGAGATTGCGGCCGCCACCGCATACGGAGTCGAGGAACTCGTTGCTGATCCGCAAAGCGCCTGGGAAATCAGCCGGATAGCATCGGCCGCCGGACAGAGGATCCGCATCCATCTGGACATCAATTCTTCGGGCATAAGCCGCCACAGCCTGGACGTATCCACAGCACTGGGACGTGCCGGCGCAGTAGGAATACTGGGTCATCAGCACCTGGAGCTTGCCGGCATCATGACGCATTTCCCGTTGGATGACGTGCAAGACATCGAGGCAGGCTTGGCCCGTTTCCTTCACCAGGCCATGTCCATCCTGCATTCGGCCAATGTGCCGCGTGAGCGAGTGTTGCTGCACGCTGCCAACTCCTTCGCGACCCTCAATGTTTCCGCGACCTGGCTGGATATGGTGCGGACCGGCGCGCTGTTGTACGGCGACTCCGATCCACAGCACAGCAATTACCGGCGTTGCCTGGCATTCAAGGCGAGGATCGGCTCGGTAAACAGTTATCCCGCAGGAACCAAGGTTGGATACGGGCACCTTCACACCCTGCAGTCCGAGGCACGGTTGGCCACGGTCACGGCGGGTTACGGCGACGGTTACAGGCGGGCGTTGGCCAGGGGAGGGAGCGTGCTTGTCCGGGGACAACGGGTTCCCGTTGTGGATGCGGTCTCGATGAACTCCATGGTGGTGGACATTTCCAAGGTTCCGGATGTCCGCCCAGGTGACGAGGTAGTCCTCTTCGGCCGCCAAGGCAGCCAGGAGATCACGGTGGACCAGCTGGAGTCCGCCACTGGCAGCATCCTCGCAGACCTCTATACGGTGTGGGCGGGCGGCTCCCGCGTCCTCGTTGCGTAGGGTGCCGTGTGAGAATGGCTTGAGCTTGCTGAAAGGAGCCCGTTCCGTGGATGTGCCATCGGAAGCCTCGTCTTTGGCCCAAGGCCTTCGCTTGGTGCGGTTGGTGGCGGACCGGGAGAAACAGGGCAGGCAACTGCTGGGGGTTTCACAACTCGCCGCGGAGCTGGATATGGAGCAAAGCCGGGTGTCCAGGCTCGCCCAGGAGCTTTGCGATCTTGGGTTGCTGGAACGGGAAGACCGCGGACCGTTCAGGGTGGGCCGGCGCTTTTTCACCCTCGCCAATTCCCTCAACAGGGACTGGGTCCATGAATCCAGGGCAGAACTGGAAGAGCTCGTTGCTGGTTTTGGCGTCCGTTCCCGCCTCTCCGTTCGGGACGGCGTACGGGTGCAGCTCCTGCGCTCTTCAAGCAATAATGCCGCTTTGGGGGGCTTCGCCAGGCCTGGAATGGTGACGCCGGTCTGGTGCACGGGAGCCGGCCGGGCGCTGCTATGGGATCACGACGCCCGGGCCTTGCAGTCGCTGCTCAAGGACGTCAATTTCATCGGGGTTGGCGGTCCCGCTGCCGCGCACTCCACAGCCGAAGTCCAGGAGCTGATGGAGCGGGACAGGCCGGCCGGTTTTGTTCTGGCGGCAGAAGAATACGAGCACGATGTCTGGGAGATCGCTGTCCCGGTACGCTCGCCCGAGGGCGAAATCCTCGCAGCGCTGAGTGTTCTGGGCAACCGGCCCGGGGCCGAGCTGAACGTCGCCGCCGTAGCTGGTGCCCTGCAATCTGCGTCCCGGCGTCTGGGTTCAGTATTTAGTCATCCCGCCTAGGCTTGGACGCCCCGGTCATTCACTGAGTTCCGCCCACCCTGATTTCGAGCCAGTCACGCCATGAAGCAAGAGCCAACGCATGATGTTCGCGCTGCGGTTCAAGCCGGGTTTTCGGGCCAACGATTTGCAGCGCCGCGGCGATGTCTCCCTTAAAGTCCCGGATCGGCGCCGAAAGCGAATACAGGCCCGGTTCTGCTTCCTCGTCGATGATGGAGTAGCCCCTGCTCCGGGCAACGTCCAATCGTCGGAGGAAGTCGTCTACGGACGACGGCGTGTTCGGCCCGTGCCGGACGAAGTCCACACCTTGGAAGATCCTCCGTACTTCTTCTTCCTGCGCATCCCACAGGAGGGCCTGGCCCGCGTCGCTGCAGTAAGCCGGGTAGGGGCGGCCCAACCACGAACCCACCAAGTTGGCGCTGGCAGGTACATGCTCGGCAATGGTGACTGTGCTGTTGCCGCTGAGGACGCCAAGGAAGCAGGCTTCGGTCGTTTCGGCCGCCAATCCCTCAAGGGCGGCCAGCCCGTCGGTCCTGAGTCGTTGTTCCGTCACAAGCTGTGCGTCGGTAAGGAGCGACCAATCCAGGCAGTAGGCCCGATCAGCTGTGCGGGCCAGGAAACCTTCCTGCAGTGCTCCTTTGAGGCTGCGGGAAACCTGGCTGCGGTCCTTGTCCAGCCGCTTCGCGACTTCGGCGACGGTGCCGCCGTCGTATCCTTCGGCGTGACGCTCGCCCACGGCGAGGATGGCCATCATGCCGCGGCCCATGCTGGAGGTCTTTGACATTTCTCGATTCTAGCCAGCCGCCGGGGGCAGTGCGCCGTGAGCGGTACGACGGCGCCCTGCCGCCTTAGTGGATCGCGAAGACGCGGGCAGGGAATCCGCTTCCGCCCAGCGGCTTGGCCCATGTGGCTATCAGTGCAGCTCCAACCTCCGGCAGCCCGTCCAGGTTTGCCAGCAGTTCGATCTGCCACTTGTCGCTGGCCAAGATGTATGTCTCGAGGCTGAAGTCCTGGCGCGATGTTGCCAGGCCGGGATCCGTGTCCGTCTGTTCATGTCCCACCGCGGCCACGTCCCGTTCTTCGACCAGGAACTCAAGGACTTCCCGGGACCATCCGGGCGTATGGCTGATGCCCTCTGCATCGCGGTTGGCCATCGCCTGGGCATCAGGCCACCGATGGCTCCATCCCGTGCGCAGCGCAACGAAGGATCCAGCGGGTATCCTGCCGTTCCGTTCTTCCCAGGCATTGACATCGGCCAGCGCCGGAGTGGCGTCGCTGTCGATCGCGGCGCGGCTGCTGATGTCCAGGACTGCCAAGGGCAGCACCATCTCCTTGACGGGCAATTGGTCCAGGGTCCGGCCGCCGCGGATGAAGTGCGACGGCGGGTCAACGTGGGTGCCCCATTGGCCCACGATCGAGTACTTGTGCGCGGTGAAACCGTCTCCCTTGTCCATGTCGAAGAGGGCTTCGCGTTGTTCATCGGGAAACGCCGCGAAGTGCGGTTGGCCCGGGTGGAAAGCATGGGTCAGGTCGACGAAGGTCCTGTTGGCGAGAAGCGGAGCAAGTTCTTGCCACATTGGTGAATTCACGAGGCGATCCTTTCCTGGATGGTATTCAGGGCGGGTGCGGCGCTGCTGGATACGCTGAGCGGACCGGACACTTCAATGACAGGGACCTCCCAGGGGTGGATCTCCACGATCCGCTGCACCAGTTTCCGGACAGTTGCCTCTTCCAGTGCGGCGTCGAAGTAGGAGGTGAAGACGAACGTCGGGGAGATGGTTCGCTGTCCCACATTTCCCAGCGTTGGATTTGCTCCCTCTGCGACGGTGAATCCTTCAAAACCGGCGGAAGATTCGAAGACGTGGTGGTAGTTGCCGAAGCCGCCGAGCTCCGGGGAAGCTTTGAGCGCCTCCAGGAGACTGGCGATTCCGGCGTCTGATTCCAGGGCGCTGAGCTCACCTTGGCCAAGACGGGTCATGGTCTCCACCGGAATGGGCCAATGGATGCGGAGCTTCCGGACGGGTTTAAGTTCGATGTTCACGGGTGCTTTCCTTGCTCGTATTGGATGCCGAACATCATCGTGACACAGGACTATGATCATTACAAGCATAAGGAATTGTTAATAAAGCCCACGTGCTTCCAGGTCCGTGCATCCCTCTCTCACCGATGACCCCCACCCGGGCATCCCTCTCTCACCGATGACCCCCACCCGGGCATCCCTCTCTCACCGATCACCCCCACCCCCGGCATCCCTCTCTCACCGATCACCCCCACCCGGGCATCCCTCTCTCACCGATCACCCCCACCCGCGCAATGCGCTACCCCCGGGTGACAGAGCGTTCGGCTCAAGTCGGCAATCGCTGATAGAGCGTTCGACTCAAGCCGGCAATAAATGATCGTGAAGGACTCGGAAACTGCCGCCTTCATGTCCTAGGATGCGGCAAGGGCCTGGACTTTCGCCGATGAACCCTCACTGATGCAACGCGCTGTTGCATCAGTGAGGGTTCATCGGCGTGGTCCAGGAACCAACGGCTACGGTGCTGCGCCCCCTCCTCCGGAGCCGGCGCTACCGGCGTTGTCGTCCGAGCCCTCGTCCGAGCCCTCGACCACGGCTTCCGGAACAGCCCGTGCACGCATGTCCGGCCAGAACGCCGAGTACAGATCGGGGTCGGGGTAGGTGCCGCCGGGCCATGACGACTCATGGGGCCAGTGCCCGTGCGGAATGTCTATCTGGAACGCAGAGAAGTCCGGAAACATGACGTGGTTCTGCATGGCTGGACGCTTAGTTGCCCAGCACGGCGTCGCCGCCGGCCGTCACTACGTCCTCGAGCAGGACGGTCTGGTCCATCACCACGGCCTGGTCGATGACCGGGAGCCCCACGACGTGCCCGTAGCTGAACATGTTCTTCGGATCCAGCTCCGCCTTGGCCTTCCTGAGCCGCTCACGGATGCCCGGCCCCCACGCCCGCTCCCTGTCCTCCACGTCCACAAAGTGCCCGTGCAGGTTAACGAAAGTCCCGCTGCTGGAGGCTTCGCGGAGGTCGTCGCGGACGGCGTCGAACACTACGGGAAGCAGCTGCGCCACCGGCGGGACGGCCATGCCCGCCATGAAGAAACTGAAGGCGGCATCCCGGGCGCCCACGGTGTCTTCGCCGTCGGCGCTTTGCGCCAGTGCACCGCCGAGCAGCCGAAGTTCGGCCATCAGTACGGGACTTTCGACGCCGGGGCCAAAGTGCCGCAGGATGGCTTCCCTCGCCTGCTGGTCCAGTCGGTCGAGCAGGAAACCCCGCTCACGCACGGGAACAGGCTGGTCCGGGTCCTGGTGGATCGAGTCGAACCGGGTAACATCCAGCGGCCCGGTCCCATCCATCATGAACGGTGCACTCTGCCGCATCGGCTCCAGCAACTGCGTCGCCACGGCCGCGTCGCCTTGGTACGCGTACCGCAGGTGGACCACGAACTTTCCGCGCAGCGGTTCAGGAATGAGGTCCATGTCCGGCAACCGCAGGAAAGCCAACGACGCCGACGCTTCGGCCGGGAGCGACGGCACCCATTCGCTGAACTGCTGGAGCACCGCTGCCGCGTGCTCACCGTCGAAGTACAGGCCGCCGGCGAACAGGTCCGAGGCCGGGAACAAGTGGAATTCCATGGCCGTGACAATGCCAAGGTTGCCCTTGCCACCGCGGAGGAGGAAGAACAGTTCCGGATTCTCGTCCTTGGTGACGCGGTGTTCGGTTCCGTCCGCCGTGACGAGTTCGAAGGCGATGACGTGGTCCGAGGCGAAGCCGTATTTGCGGCCCAGGATCGGCAGGCCGCCGCCCAGCGTGTAACCCACCACGCCGACGTCGGTGGTTGAACCGCACAGACCCATGAGGCCGAAGTTCGCGGCGTGTTCCACCACGGCCTTCCAGCGGACGCCGGCACCCACCCGGGCCGTGCGCTCCATGGGATCGATGCTGAGTTCCAGCATTCGGCGGGTACTGATGAGCAGCCCGCCTTCGATTGCGTTGGTTGCGCCGTGCCCTGTGGACTGGACGGCCACGGGCATTCCCCGTTCCGCAGCCCAACGGATGGCCGCTGAAACGTCCTCGGCATCGAGGGCGCCGAACGCGAGGTCGGGCTGGTGTTGCGTTGAGAGGTTGAAGGCCGCTACCTCGGCTGCGAAGCCCGGATCGGCCGGCGTGAACACGGGACCGCGCACGCTGAGTTGGAGTTCGGAAATACCTGAAAGGGACGCGTGGGACTGCATGATCTTCTCTCGGTTGACCCATTTGGCGGAAGCTCCCCAGCAAGCCTCAATCAGTTTATCCATCAACTTTAGATAAGAGAAGAGGAATTAAATCATGCATTATCCGGCAGGGTTGCGCGGAGCCCCGAGGTGCCTCTAGAGGTGCTTGATCATGCGCGTGTTCCCCAAGGTATTGGGCTTCACGCGAGCCAAGTCGAGGAACTCGGCAACACCTTCGTCATGCGAGCGCAGCAGCTCGGAGTACACCTGCGGGTCCACGGCCGACTGGTCTGCCATGACCTCGAAGCCGTGTCGCTTAAAGAAGTCCACCTCGAAGGTCAGGCAGAAGACGCGGCTCACGCCGAGCGCCTGCGCTTCTTCGAGGAGCTTTTCCACCAAGACGTGTCCCACTCCGCGACCCCGCCAGGAGTCGGCCGCGGCGAGCGTGCGGATCTCAGCCAGGTCCTCCCACATGACGTGCAGGGCGCCGCAGCCAATGACATCACCGCTGTCAGACTCGGCAATCCGGAATTCCTGCAGGCTCTCGTAATAGGCCACGGTCTCCTTGGCCATGAGAATCCGCTGCTCAGCCAAAGGCGCCACGAGCCTCTTGATCGCCGCCACGTCACTGGTGCGGGCAGGTCGAAGGCTAAAGGCAGATTCCACTCCCCCATCCTAGCTACCTGGGGCGCGGGGCCGCGGATTCGTGTCTGACCGGGAGGGGGCCGTTACCAACACTTATGGTTTTATGTGTTGACAGCGTACTCACATGCCTACGGTTCACGAGGCCTACTGGTGAAGTGGAGGCTGCTTACCAACAGTAAGTTCGATAAGTGTTGGTAAGGTGGATGCATGGCAACACATCCACGCGGTTGTATTCCGGTCGATCCGGTCTCCTTCGAGACTTTCGACTGGAAGCCGCGAGCGCCGGAGATGTACTCCCGCGCCGAAGTAGAGCGCCAGACCGGCCCTTACCAAGCGGCCGTCACGGCGCCGATAGCCAACTGGACCCCCATCATTTCCAGTGAAGATTCCGCCGACATCGAGGACGCCACCCGCCAGCTGGTCGCGTTCGACAAGCACGCGCAGCGGACCCTTGGCAGGGACAATCCCGCGCTCGGGCCAATGACGGCGATCCTGCTGCGCACAGAGTCTGCCTCCAGCTCACAGATCGAACAGTTGACGACGTCCGCCAAGCAGCTCGCCCTTAGCGAGATCGACGAGGGCGGCAAAGCCAACGCCCTCACCGTCATCGGCAACGTCCGAGCCATGGAGGCGGCCCTCCAACTGGCTGATGACATCAGCGAGAATTCCATCCTCGCAATGCACAAAGCACTGATGCTCCACCAGCTCGGCTTCGATCCCGCCGGGGCCGGCCGTTTCAGGGACGAGCAGGTATGGATCGGCCCTGGCCAGGCCGGGCCACGGGCGGCCGGATTCGTCGCCCCGCACCACCACCGCATTCCCGGTGCGATCACGGACCTGGTCAAATTCATCGACCGCCAGGACGTCTCCATACTCGTCCAAGTGGCGGTCAGCCATGCCCAGTTCGAAACCATCCACCCCTTCCCCTATGGGAACGGCCGGACAGGGCGCGCACTGGCGCAGTCGATTCTCCGTAACAAGGGCCTGGTGGACTCAACTGCGGTCCCGATCTCCGCGGGCCTCCTCGTGGATACCGCACGCTACTTCGCAGCACTGGGCGCATTTCGGGAGGGCGATGCCGGCCCGATCATCCGCGGGTTCGCCACGGCGAGCCGGATCGCCGCATCTACCGGATCGCGGCTGGTCGACGACCTAGTGGCGCAACTCGAGGAGTCCCGCGCGAAGATGACGGGGCTCCGCGCGGACGCGGCAGCGTGGCGGGTGCTGCCTGCACTGATCGGCCAGCCTGCAGTGAACACGAAGTACCTCATGACCGAGCTAGGACTTGGTGAGATGGCTGCATTGCGCGCACTGGATGCTCTGGCGGACCGCGGCGTACTGACGGAAACGTCAGGCCGCGGCCGCAACCGCGTGTGGCAGCACAGCGGTATATTCGAAGTCCTCGACGCCTACGCCGCCGAAATTCGCCGTATGTCAGCAGGCTGATCCGCAGCCATCCGTTCCGGCCTCTAAATCCCCAACTCCTCAGGCAGCGCCACGTCCTCCCCCAGCACTTCCTTTGCCAGGAAGTGCTCCACAACCCCGTACCAAATCTTCGCGTGCTGCGGCTGGAGCACCCAGTGGTTTTCGTCCGGGAAGTAGAGGAACCGGTGAGGGCTTTGGCCGTTCTCGTCGGCGGGCAGTTGCGAGGACGAGAGCAGCTCGTACCAGAGCCGCAGCCCTTCGCCGATGGGAACGCGGTAGTCCTTGTCGCCGTGGATCACCAGCATGGGCGTCTTGATGTTGCCGACGTTCAGGTGCGGCGAGTTCTCCATGGCCATCTCAACGGTCATTTCCTTGAGCCAGTACTGCGCGGCGTCGGTAGTAGGACCGAACTGGTCCAGGGCCCACAGGCTCGCGTGGGTGACGATTGCCTTGAAGCGATCGGTTTGGCCTGCCACCCAGTTGGCCATGTAGCCGCCGAACGACCCACCCATGGCCGCGGTTCGCGACTCGTCAATGTCGGGACGCTGGACTACGGCATCAGTAATGGCCATGAGGTCCTGGAACGGCTTCTTTCCCCACTCACCCCACCCGCGCTGGATGTAGTCCTGCCCGTAGCCGGTGGACAGTGCAGGGTCGGGAAGCAACACCGCGTACCCCTTGGCAACCAACAGCCACGGGTTCCAGCGCCACGTCCAGGCGTTCCACGAGCCCAGCGGCCCACCGTGGATCCAGAGCAGCAATGGCGCCGGATTCCCGGCACTCGCCCCCTCTGGAAGCGCCAGGTACGCGGGCACGCGCGAGCCGTCCTCCGCCCTCGTGGCCACCCTCTCCAAGTGTCCTTTGTAGACCGGACGCTCCGCTGGGGCCGGGAGGCGCACAACGTCTCCCGTCGCGAGGTCGATCCGAACAGCCTCCGCCGGGAACTCGTACGAGCTACGCAAGGCATACGCTGTGGTTCCGTCAGGGGAAACCACGACGTCGGTATACGCCGCAGCGTCCGTCGTCACCCGGGTTACCCCACCGCTTGCGACGTCAACACGGAAAACCGGCGACGCGCCGTCGTCGTCCGCTGTCACCAGGATGGCGCTGCCATCCGGAAGCCACGCACGGGCTGTAGCCCAGCGGTCCCATTGGTGTGCAAGCGGTTCAAGGTCCGTGGTTTCGCCGCCGGAGACGTTCAGGAGGTGAAGCTTCACCTGCGGTGCCCGCGTTGGCGTGGTGTCGCTCTCGCTTTCCACCACGAGCGTGCGGTTGTCCGGGCTGACGGGGCCAGGGAAGTAGCTCATGCCCTCGTGGTCCAGCAGGATCTTCACCGCACCCGTGGCGACGTCGACGGCGGCAAGCACCTCCCGGCTGTCGGCTTTCGCGAGCGCTTTGGTGAGGCACGTGTAGATGGTTCGGCCATCGGGGCTCACCACCGTTTTTGCCTCCCGGAGCGAACCCCCGACGCCGGTGGTCAGGTTCCGCAGTTTCAGCGGTGGCTGCGTGTCGATGGTTGAAGGCTTGCCGGGCTCTTCCGTCTCACCGGGCTCGACAGCGAAGATGCGGGGCTGCGCGGGGCCTAGGTCCGCGTCCCAATAGCGAATGGGATATCCACTGTGGAGGATTGCTGAAACCTTGTTGTCCTTGCGGGACTTGCGGCGCTCCTCGTCGTTGTCTTCGTCCGTGGAGCCGGCCAGGACGTCGGCGTTGATGAAGGTGGCGTCGGCATCCGTGGCGGTGAGGACTGCATTGATTCCCCCGGCCCGGGAGTGCACCACCCGGGCTTCCCCGCCGTCGGCCGGGAGTAGCCACAGCGCGTTCACGGGATCCGCGTCCGGGCTATCGGGGTCCGGCCGGGCCGAGGTGAAGTAGAGGTCGCCGTTCGCGGCGAAGGCTGCACCCGCTTCACCCTTGGAGCTGCGGGTGATGCGGCGGGCGTGGTTGCGGCCCGCGGGGTCGAGTTCCCAGAGGGCGGTGGCGAACTCAGTGCCTTTGCTGTTGAGTGTCGACACGGTGGTCACCAGCCGGTTGCCGTCCGGGCTCAACGCAAGGCCACTCACCCTGGGGATGGCGAGGTAGTGGTCGAGGTCGTGGAAAGGAGTTTCGGGTTGCGTGCTCGGGGTGGGAGAGTCAGTCGAATCCATGCTTCGATTCAACACGGAATGTGTGGCGGATCACAGGGTGGTTCACTCACAGTGAAACAGTACTTTCAGATATCCCCCCACGCACCCAACTAGGTCGCATTTAAGCGCGTTATGGGCGCTCATAACGTGCTTAACTGCTACCTAGATGGGAGGTTCCGGAGGGCCTGGAGCACGGGAACGGTTCCATCCTCCTTCGCAATCTTTGCTGCGAGGAGTTTGGCTCGCGCCACGTAGGAAGGCGTGCTGACGGCTTGGCGGATGGCAGCTGCCAAGCGCTCCGCGGTGAGCTTCTTGTAGGGAATTGGCTGCGGACCGACACCGAGGGCCGCGACCCGGGAAGCCCACAGCGGCTGGTCCGTGTACACCGGAACGCACACAGACGGCACGCCTGCGCGCAAAGCTGCGGCCGTGGTGCCCGAACCCGCGTGGTGCACAACGGCCGCCATCCTCGGGAACAGCCATTCATGTGGGGCAGCTCCGATGCTGATGGCGTCATCGTGGGAAACTTCCACCGCACCCTGAAGCACCGCCCGCACACCGGCCTTGCGCGTCGCCTGAAGAATAAAGTCGGCATCCAGCGCCGCACTGCTCCCAAACCCTACGAATACAGGCGGCGGCCCTGCGGCCAGGAAGTCCTGTAGCTCCGTGGACGGACTCCATTCCGGCTCCGGCACGGGCCACCAGTACCCGGCCATCACCAGCCCGGGCCGCCAGTCCGCGGGGCGTGGCAGGACTGTGGGGCTGATCCCGTAGAGGACGGTTGCGTTGCGGCGTCCACGACGGCGGTCGGCGGCTTGGCGGGACAGCTTGGGCAAGCCGAGCCGACGCCGAAGCCGTGCGCTGGGCGCATCGTAGGGCGCCGGGCCGGCCATCACCCGCTCGCCAATGATCCGGTTGCCCAACGTGCCAAGATCGCGGGCCGATCCCAAGAGCACCGGAGGGTAGGCGGCGCTCGGTTCCACCGGTTGCAGATGGGCGCCCAGCGCGGGAATGCCGAATGCTTCTGCGACGTCGTACGCATAGGGTGCCACCGAGTTCGCCAAGATGACATCCGCCCCGGCTTCGGCAGCAGCAAGAGTCCCGGAGGCGGCCTGATCCATGTAGTTGGTGAGCTCCCGCCAGGTAGTGAGCATGTCCCTGGCCGGTCCACCGCGCGTGGCACGCTTGATGATCCTCGTCAGGTCACCGGGAAGAGGCCGGTACTCACACCCGGACCGGACCACCAGTTGGGCGTAGGCAGGATTCGCCGCGATGGCAACGTCGTAGCCCGCAGCCTGCAGACGGCTTCCGAGTCCGGCCATGGGTGCAACATCACCCCGTGTGCCTGGGGAAATCATCAATATGCGCATGCCTCTCCCCTCCTTTTGGTGTGCAAAATGCCCCGCCCACTCCTTGCGGAATGAACGGGGCATTTGGCTTAAGTTGCGCACGCCTTACGCGGTGGGAGCGATCTCCGGGATCCGCGGCTTGGCGTTGCCTTCAAACGTGAACTTGGCGTCGTCACCTTCACCCTCGACGTCCACCACAACGATGTCACCGGTGTGCAGGTCGCCGAACAGGATCTTCTCGGACAGCTGGTCCTCGATCTCGCGCTGGATGGTGCGGCGCAGCGGCCGGGCGCCCATCGCGGGGTCGTAGCCACGCGTGGCCAGAAGAACCTTGGCTGCCTTGGTGAGCTCGATGCCCATGTCCTTGTCCTTGAGCCGACGCTCCAGGCGGGTGACGAACAGATCCACGATCTCGATGATCTCGTCCTGCGTCAGCTGCGGGAACACCACGACGTCGTCAACACGGTTCAGGAACTCGGGGCGGAAGTGCTGCTTGAGCTCTTCGGTGACCCGTGCGCGCATCCGGTTGTAGCCGGTTTGGGTGTCCGTGCCGGACTGGAAACCAGTGGCGACGCTCTTGGAGATATCGCGGGTACCAAGGTTGGTGGTCATGATGATCACGGTGTTCTTGAAGTCCACCACGCGTCCCTGGGAGTCGGTCAGGCGGCCGTCTTCCAGAATTTGCAGCAGCGAGTTGAAGAGGTCCGCGTGGGCCTTCTCAACTTCGTCGAACAGGACCACGGAGAACGGGCGACGCCGGACCTTCTCGGTCAGCTGGCCGCCTTCTTCGTAGCCGACGTAGCCCGGAGGGGCACCGAAGAGACGCGAAACCGTGTGCTTCTCGGAGTACTCGGACATGTCCAGGGTGATGAGGGCGTCCTCTTCACCGAACAGGAACTCGGCGAGGGCCTTGGCGAGTTCGGTCTTGCCGACACCCGTGGGGCCGGCGAAGATGAACGAGCCACCGGGACGCTTGGGGTCCTTCAGGCCTGCACGGGTACGGCGGATGGCCTGCGACAGGGCCTTGATGGCCTCGTCCTGGCCGACGACGCGCTTGTGCAGTTCGTCTTCCATCTTGAGCAGTCGCGAGGACTCTTCCTCGGTGAGCTTGAAGACAGGGATACCCGTGGAGTTCGCGAGGACTTCTGCGATCAGGTCCTCGTCAACCTCGGAGATATCGTCCATGCCGCCGGACTTCCATGTGCGTTCCTTCTCTGCGCGCTCGGCAATGAGCTTCTGCTCCTTGTCGCGCAGCGAGGCAGCACCCTCGAAGTCCTGGGCGTCGATGGCGGATTCCTTCTCCATCTTCACATCGGCGATGCGCTCGTCCATGGCCTTGAGCTCCGGCGGAGCGGTCATGCGGCGGATGCGCAGGCGGGCACCGGCTTCATCGATGAGGTCGATCGCCTTGTCCGGCAGGAAGCGGTCCGAGATGTAGCGCTCGGCGAGCTGCGCGGCAGAGGCGAGGGCGCCGTCGGTAATCGTGACGCGGTGGTGTGCCTCGTAACGGTCCCGCAGGCCCTTCAGGATCTCGATCGCGTGGGCGACGGAAGGTTCCTTGACCTGGATCGGCTGGAAGCGGCGCTCAAGAGCGGCGTCCTTCTCGATGTGCTTGCGGTACTCGTCCAGCGTGGTGGCACCGATGGTCTGGAGTTCACCACGGGCAAGCATCGGCTTCAGGATGGACGCTGCATCGATGGCGCCTTCGGCAGCACCTGCACCGACGAGGGTGTGGATCTCGTCAATGAAGAGGATGATGTCGCCGCGAGTGCGGATCTCCTTGAGGACCTTCTTCAGGCGCTCTTCGAAGTCACCACGGTAACGGGAACCGGCAACCAGCGAACCAAGGTCCAGCGTGTAGAGCTGCTTGTCCTTGATGGTTTCCGGGACGTCGCCGCGGACAATCGCCTGGGCAAGGCCCTCGACGACGGCCGTCTTACCGACGCCGGGCTCGCCGATCAGGACGGGGTTGTTCTTGGTGCGGCGGGAGAGGACCTGCATGACGCGTTCCATCTCCTGCTCGCGGCCGATCACGGGATCGAGCTTGTTCTCGCGGGCAGCCTGGGTGAGGTTGCGGCCGAACTGGTCCAGCACCACGGAACCTGCGGGGGTTCCCTCCTGCTGGCCCTGGCCGGAACCCGCACCGGCGGTTTCCTTGCCTTGGTAGCCGGAGAGCAGCTGGATGACCTGCTGGCGGACACGGTTGAGGTCTGCACCGAGCTTGACCAGCACCTGGGCCGCCACGCCTTCGCCCTCGCGGATGAGGCCGAGCAGGATGTGCTCCGTGCCGATGTAGTTGTGGCCGAGCTGCAGTGCTTCGCGAAGCGAAAGCTCAAGCACCTTCTTGGCGCGCGGCGTAAAGGGGATGTGCCCGGACGGAGCCTGCTGGCCCTGGCCGATGATCTCCTGTACCTGTTCGCGGACGCCATCGAGCGAAATGCTCAGGGATTCAAGCGCCTTGGCGGCAACGCCTTCACCCTCGTGGATCAGACCCAAGAGGATGTGTTCGGTACCGATGTAGTTGTGATTGAGCATCCGTGCCTCTTCCTGGGCAAGGACGACCACGCGACGGGCACGGTCCGTAAATCTCTCAAACATTTCGCCACACTCCTAGCTACGACGTACTTTGATGCTACGTGGCCAAGCCGGACTTTTGGAGCGTGTTCGCCACAGGGGAAACATGACGCGGTCCCGGAATAAATCCACGAGGCCGCGCGCAGGCTTTGCAGTGCTTCCGGAGAACCGCCGGGGCCGGCCGGCAACGCCCGACGGCGGCACTCGCCAGCCCGGGAAAGTCACCAAAACTGCGACTCGGGGAATGTGGACGAGTTCAGGACCGGGGCTTTCCAGCGCCCAATGCGTCAGCATTGAAGCGGTACCGCGGCGGGCCATTCACAAATAGTCCAAACGGCGGAGGATGGCCCCGCCCAAATCAGTCCGGTTAAAAGCCAATGCCCCGGCAGACACTGCCGGGGCATTGAGGTGGTGAATCAGGAATTGGCCTTCTGGTACGCTTCCTGAATTTCAGCCTGAATACGTCCGCGGCTGTTTACGGTGTAACCGTTGTCGCGGGCCCATTGACGGATCTGCGCAGAATCCTGGCTACGGGTGGCCGTTGCACGGCCACGCGTGGCGCGGCCGGAGGAAGTCTTCCTGGCCTTGGCGACGTAAGGCTCCAGAGCCTGGCGAAGCGACGATGCGTTGGCGGTGGACAAGTCCATCTCGTAACTTACGCCGTCCAGTCCGAAGCGGACAGTTTCGTCAGCTGCCCCCTCATCCAGGTCATCAACGAGGATGATTTTTACTTTTTGTGCCATGAGTAGCCTCTCTTTTGGAGGGTTGGATATTCAGAATCCCCATGTTGCTATTTCTGATTATCGTTCACGGCGAGTGCGCACGTCAAAGGCATATGTGGATAACCCCTATGCCAAGCCAATTAGGGGCTATTTTGCCGCAGGCCCGTCCGGGTCGGTGCCCGAATTGCGCTTATTAGCTTCGGCTTGGGCACGCGCTTCGGCCTGGCGCTCGGATTTGTCCGCATTGAAGATCGACTTCATGGCAAACCAAAAGATCAATCCGACAACAACGGATGGCGCCAGGACTGCGATGTACTCCATAATCAGTGGCCTTCGGGCTTCAGCAGGGGGAACAGGATTGTTTCGCGGATGCCGGCACCCGTGAAGAGCATCACCAGGCGGTCGATGCCCAGGCCGATGCCGCCCATGGGAGGCGCACCGTATTCGAGGGCACGGAGGAAGTCCTCGTCCAACTGCATGGCCTCGACGTCGCCCGCAGCCGAGCGACGGGACTGCTCTGTGAGCCGCTCACGCTGAATAACCGGGTCAATGAGCTCGGAGAACGCCGTACCGCGCTCCATGCCGCCGATGATCAGGTCCCATGCCTCGATCAGCCGGCCGTCTTCACGGTGCGGACGGGCCAGCGGCTGGGCGGACGGCGGGTAGTCGTAAACAAATGTGGGGTTCAGCAGCGTGGGCTCCACGATTTCGCCGAACAGCTCCACCACGATCTTTTCGGCTTCCCATGCAGGGTCCACCTTGACTTCGTGCTTGGCGGCGATGGCCAGCAATTCGTCCACAGTCGTGTCCGGAGTAATTTCGACGCCCACAGCCTCGGAAAGACCCGGGTACACCGAAACCCAAGCCCATTCGCCGTCGAGGTTAATCTCCCCGGCTTCCGTCTGGATAGTGCGTGTACCCACCACGTCAGCCACGTTGAGGATGATTTCCTTCATACGTTCGGCCATGACGAATTGATCGGCCCATGCCTCGTAGCACTCAAGGGTGGTGAATTCCGGGCTGTGCGTGGAATCGACGCCTTCGTTGCGGAATACCCGGCCCATGTCGTAAACGCGGTCGATGCCACCCACCACGGCCCGCTTAAGGAAGAGCTCCGTAGCGATGCGCAGCGTCATCTTCTGGTCGAAGGCGTTCATGTGCGTCTCGAACGGGCGGGCAGTAGCGCCACCATGGACGAGCTGAAGGATGGGGGTTTCAACCTCGACGTAGCCGTGGCGGTCCAAGGTGTCGCGGACCGACCGGGTAATGGCGGCACGCTTGTAAACCATCTCGCGGGCTTCATCGCGGACCATGAGGTCCACGTAGCGCTGGCGGACGCGGGTTTCCTCATTGAGTTCCGCGTGCAGGACCGGAAGCGGACGCAGGGCCTTGGAAGCCATGGACCAGGAGTCGGCCATGACGGACAGCTCGCCGCGGCGGGAAGAGATGACCTCACCCTTGATGAACACGTGGTCGCCAAGGTCAACCAGGGCCTTCCAGTCGGCGAGGGCTTCCTCACCGACATTCGCCAGGCTCAGCATGGCCTGGAGCCGGACACCCTTGCCGTCAACGCCGCCTTCCTGAAGCGTGGCGAAACACAACTTGCCCGTGTTGCGCACGAACACGACCCGTCCGGTGACGCCCACGACGTCGCCAGTGGTGTCGTCGGCCTCCAAATGCGCGTACTTCTCGCGGATTTCGCTCAACGAATGGGTCCGCTCAACGCCCACCGGATAGGCCTCCGTGCCGCGTTCGATCAGCTTGGCACGCTTGTCCATGCGGATACGCATTTGCTCGCTGGCGTCCACGGGCTCAACGGAGGTGTTCAGGGCAGGGGTGTTTGGGGAAGTCACAATCCTTAAGTTTACCGCTGATTACGGGCCGCTTCTTCCGGGACCCCAAGGACAGGGAAACGCATAGACTCGGGCTGTGGAGACATGGACGGTTGAAACGGACGACGGCGGCGGGCAGCTTGAGGTGCACACGTTCCGGCCGGCGTCGAACGCCTCGATTCCCGGCTCCCACGCACCCGCTGAACCGTCCGGCGTCGTCGTCATCCATGGCACCCTGGTGACCGATTCCCTGTACTGGCCTTTCGCCCGGAACCTGAGCATCATGCTGAAGCGGCCTGTCCATTGCTACAACCGGCGTGGCCGCGGTCGGTCAGCCCCGCAGCCGGCGGGCTATTCGGCCGAAACAGAGATCGCCGACCTGCAGGTGGTGATGGAGAAAAGCGGATCGACGGACGTCGTGGCGCACAGCTACGGAGGATTCGTGGCGCTCCAGGCCGCCCGCACCGCAAAGATCAACCGGCTGGTCACTTACGACGCCGCGGTGTCCCTCTCCGGGAACCTCCACGGCCGCTGGCGTCCGGAACTCGAGGCAGCTGTCACTGCCGGGCAGCTCGACCATGCATGGGCGCACCTCGTGCAAGGCCTTGGGACTGCGGGCCCGATCTCGTACCTGCCGATGGGCGCCCTTCGGATGCTGAGCATCCTTTCTGCCCAGACGCGGCTGGGTGCCGAGATGCGTGCCCTGCTGCCCACCGCCGTCGCCGAAATGCGGGCCGTCCTCGACGCGGATGCGCACCTGCACGACTTCACCAAACTCGCCACCCCCACCCTCATGCTCAGCGGCGGCTGGAGTCCGTCCTACTTCGCGGAAACCGGGCGCGTCCTCGCCGGAGCTGTCCCCGCCATCGACTTCGCGATCGTGCCGCTGCAATTCCACGAAGGTCCACTTCGCCCCGGCAAGCGCCTTGCGGCACGGATGGCACGATTCCTCTCCAATGGGTCCCGATCCCCGGCTGCCGCAACCTAGGATGGTCCGGTGAGGGAACGCGGGATCAAGACGCACGACGGCGGCCAACTCGCCTTGTACACGTACGGGACGGAAGACGCACCCGGGGAACGACGCGTTGTCCTGATCGGCGGGGCGTTCCTCACTGCGCTGATTTACCGGCCCTTTTCCCTGGCATTGGCAAAGGGGTTGGGCGAGGGCTGGGCCGTGGATGTCTATGATCGCCGGGGCCGCGGGAAATCCACGGATCAACCGCACAACTACTCCATGACCACGGAAATCGCCGACGTCCGCACAGTCATGGATGCAACCGATGCACAAAACATCCTCGGTCACAGCCTGGGCGGGTCCGTAGCGCTCAACGCAGCCCAGGCGTTCGCGGGGACGCGGCACCAACCCCGCAAACTTGCCGTCTACGATGCCGCCGTGAATATCGACGGAAGCATGGACACGGATTGGCTCACCGGTTTTGAGGAGTCTGTGGACCAGGGCAACATCAACCTTGCGTTGGCGCGGATGAAACGGGGGATGCACCCCGGAACTGCGCTGGCCCGGGTACCCGAGCCCGTCCTGGTAGGGCTCATGGCCGTAGTATCGAGGACCAAAGTCAACAGGATGTTCCGCGAGCTGATGCCGTCAGGGGTCGGCGAACTCAAGGCTGCCTTCGATGCCAACGTATCGCCGCGCGACTTCTCAGTCCTGCCGCCAAACACGCATTTCATGGTGGGCAAGAAAAGCCCCAAGTACTACAAAGTGACCGCTGCCCGATTGCACGCCGCGGTTCCGGGGAGCACCTTGGAGGTCTCACCCAAGGGCTTCCATGGTTCGGTACCCGCAGCGGTCAAGGAACTCGTGTCGGACATTTCGGACTACTTCACGCGCTGATTCCACTATGTGCTTCAGGCCCATCGAGCCGGCATGCTGCCAGCATTCAGGTCGCTCCGTTAGGCTCGACACATGACGCGCGAGATCATCCTTACAGCGGACGGTGGCCACCTCGAAGTACTGACCACGGGCGGTGAGCTGACCGCGGCAGGTTCGGGGGTCGTCGTGGTGCCGGCCTCCATGGTGACGGCCGCCGATTACACACGCTTCGCACAGAAATTGAGCCAAGCGCTGGGACGGCCCGTGCATACCTTCAATCGTCGCGGGCGAGGTGATTCTTCGCCCCAGTCCGAGGACTACACCCTCGAAGCCGACATCCGCGACCTCGACGCCGTCATGCGGCACACGTCCAGTACCGATGTCTTCGGACACAGCTTCGGCGGCGCCGTGGCGCTTCACGCCGCACGCACGCTGCCCGTTGAACGCTTGGCTGTCTACGACCCCGCCGTTTCCGTGAACCACAGCGTCAAGGCCGACTGGACGCCGGACTATGAACGCGCGACGGCGGCAGGAGACTATGATCGCGGCCTCGCCGTTCTGATCAAGGGAGTTGAGACTGGCGGCGCCTTCGCGCGCATGCCCCTGTCCATGTTGACGCTTGCCACCAAGCTGACCGCCGGCACGCCGATGGGTAAGCAGATGCGCGAGCTGATGACCTGCGGTGTGCGCGAAATCAAAGCCGTCATTGCAGCCGACATGCCCGCGGAGCCGTTCCTGGAACTACCGCTGGAGACGCTGATTGTGGTGGGTGAGAAGAGCCCTGCATACTTCGGTGTCGCGTGCGGCCAGATCCATGATGTCCTCTCCGGCTCGAGCTACACCATTCTTCCGGGCTTCGGCCATGACGGGCCCAACAAGGCGCCGGACAAGCTGATCGCGGAGTTGTCGGCGTTCTTCTCGGGGTAGACCCGCCTTTAGGGGCACACCCAACGCTGGGTGTTTTGTTGGTTAATGTGGGAGACCCCCCAACGTGGGTTGGGGGGTCTCGACCTGAATGGTTGTCCGGCGGTGTCCTACTCTCCCACA
>NZ_JBFBGW010000028.1:0-40526 GCF_040684895.1 Paenarthrobacter sp. NPDC089322 | reverse complement strand
GGTGCGGAGGCAAACCCATGGGTGAGTCACGTCCAAGTCGGGCCACAGCACCAGACTGTCAGCTACTCGCAGAGCAACCGTGTAAAGACTTACAGGCCCATGGTGAAGCCGGGAAGTCCGGACGGCACTGTACCGGGATTACCGCCCGGATTACCGCCTGGGTTACCACCAGGCGCACCCGCTCCGGATGAACCTGTCCCAGCCAAGCCGAGGGATGCCTGCTCCTGCTGGTCCGCGTTGGCTCGCAGGGTGCGCGCGTTCGTCTTCAAGCACAGGGCTGCAGCGCCCAGGCGTGCGTGGAGATCGCTGCGCCACATGCTGCGGAACTGCTCCGCGTCGTTGCCTTTCCAGTAGCGCCCGTTCTCGATCAACGAACCCAACTGGCGCTGCAGGCTGGTGATTTTCTCGGCTTCGTTATCCATCACCGACGAAAGCCGCCGAAGATCTTCGACGTCGGCGCCGACCAATCCCTGTCCCATCGCACATCCCCCTGTATGCCGGCGCGGTGTACGCCCTGCCAAGTATGCCCTGAGCCTAGCGCCAAACGGAATCCGGCCGCGATGGGCAGAACTCCCCGGCTAATGCGCGCAGGTGCGCCCCGACGTGACCAGCGCGCAAGGTCAAAAGTTTTTTCGGGATGGGCGTAACCTGGCCGGCCGCCCCAGCGATGTAGGGGGTGTGCGGGCCACATCCGCGCACTGATCATCCGGAAGCGCCCAACCGCTTCCGGGGCAATCCCCAAATCGTTTGTCGGAGGAATTCATGTCCTTGTTCACTGTCCTTGCCACGAGCAAAGTCGCCGCTGGCGTCCTGGCCGCAGGAGCCGTCGCTGCCGGCGGAACCGGCGTAGCCGCTTTCAACGGTGCTCTGCCTACGGAGATCCAGCAGACCGCGCATGACCTCGTCGGCGCCCCGGCTCCCGTCGCCGACAAGGCAGCAGCACAAGCAGCCGAGGCCACTGAAGCTGCCCGCCAGAAGGCGACTGACGCCGTCGAGACCGCCCAGGCCAAGGCGACTGACGCTGCGGAAGCCGGCCAGGCGAAGGCCGCCGACGCCGTTGACGCTGCGAAGTCCGCGGTGGACGAGACGGTTGCCGCAACGCCCGAGGCGTTCGGTCTCTGCACTGCATTCATCAACGGCGGGCTGAAGGCCGAAGCCAAGGTACCCGGCTACGAATCCCTGGTTGTTGCTGCAGGCGGCGAAGCAAAGGTGAAGGCACACTGCGAGGCTGTTGTGGATGCCGGGAAGGCAGCAGGACTCAAGGCTGACGGTTCGGTCAACGCCGACGCCGACGCTTCCGTAACGTCCAAGCAGCCCGCCACGCCTGCCGTCCCGGCTGTTCCCGGCACCCCTGAGGTTCCGGCAACCCCGGCTGTTCCCGCAGTACCGGCAGCGCCTGCCGCTCCTGAACTGCCGTCGCAGGTCCCGAGTGAGGTCCCGGCCGCTCCCGGCGCCGCCCTCGATTCTGTCCGCTAAGCCTCAA
Source organism: Paenarthrobacter sp. NPDC089322 (assembly GCF_040684895.1). Classification (NCBI taxonomy): domain Bacteria; kingdom Bacillati; phylum Actinomycetota; class Actinomycetes; order Micrococcales; family Micrococcaceae; genus Paenarthrobacter; species Paenarthrobacter sp. NPDC089322. The sequence continues at coordinate 39,043 of NZ_JBFBGW010000028.1, read as the reverse complement.
GCGGCTACGGTTTAAAGGTGGGGGCTCCTTGCCGAACGGTCATTGTGACCACGGCAGGGAGCCCCGCTACGTAACTGACGGCAGCGGCAGCGACTCCCGGCATGGACGTCGCTGAGCTGCGTGGGATGGAGGCATCCGCGGGTGCTGGAACCTTTGGCTGATGAATATGTGCAGGCGGACGACGACGATCCCGCGCTGCTCTTCACGGCTGCCTACAACAACTTCGCGGGCCCGGTGTTCGGCTACCTCCGGGCCCGCGGCGTGGACGATGCCGAGGCCGTCACGCAGGACGTTTTCCTTGCTCTCTACCCTAAGCTCGAAACCCTCCACGGCGGACTGCAAGGTGCCAAGACACTGCTGTTCACCATGGCCCATGCGCGGATGGTGGACCATTACCGCAAGCGGGAACGAACTCCGGATGCGACGCCGTATGAGGCCGACCTTGACGGCCGGCAGTCACCGTCGGCGGAGGACCAGGCGGTTGGAAGCCTCGGAGTAACGGAGCTCATGGAGGAGCTCGCCACTGACCACCGTGAGGTCCTCGCGCTGAGGGTCGTGGCGGACCTCTCGGTGGAAGAAACAGCGGACATCATGGGCAAGTCCCAGGGTGCCGTGAAACAGCTGCAGCGCAGGGCATTGAGTGCACTGAGGAAGCGTGCATTACGAAGGAACGGCAAATCATGAGCGAACACATCTCCCCGCGCGGCGGCATTGCAGACGAAGCCGCGGAGCAGGCCGTGGACCGGTTGTTGGCCGACGCGGGCTTCGAGGAAGCCGGCGACGTCCGCACCGAGCTGCTTGAACTTCGTGCCCTCGCCGGCACGGCCCCTGCGCCTTCGGCCGCCGTCCGCGCGTTGATGGCCGGCGACACCGGCGCGGCAATCAGAATCACGACGGCGGATGGCGGCTCTTCGTCCGGGGCGCCGACGGCGGTACTCACCCCGGTCGGTGGCCAAGCCGAGGGTGCTACTGCCGGTGCTGCATCCCGTGGCTCCATGGATGAGCTCGCAGTCCGACGTGGTCGTAAACGCCGTGCCGGGATTGCAGGGTTGGCCGTGGTTGTGTCACTCGCAGGCGGGGCTACGGCCGCGGCTGCCACGGAGGGCGCCATCTTCCAGCATCTGGGGGCGGCAATCGGGTCCGTGGTAGCACCCTTCTCTCCCGGGTCAGGGAGCCCGGCACAGGACCGCCCTGCTATGCCAAGTGAGGAGCCGGCAGGCAACGGCAGCGCCGGTCAGGACGTTCCGGCTCAGCCCGCTCCTGCGCCCGGCGCTACCGGCCCCGCGACGGTCTCGCCGGACGCTGCCAAGACCAACCCCGGTTCGGATCGCATCGTTTCCCCGAAGACGCCCGCCGGCGTGGATCCGCAGACTCCCCGAGATCCGGGGAAGGCAGAGCCGGGCAACGTCGCGATTCCAACTCCGCCGGTCACCGCCCCGGGCATCGATCCGGCGAACCCGGCACACCCAAACGTGACTCCGCCGACCCTCGGCCCATCCGGCGCTCCCGTACCGGTGCCCACGCACCTGATCCCCGACCCCGCGAAATGACACTTAATGACAATGTTCCCCAGGAACATTGTCATTAAGTGCCAACTCGGCGGGGCTTTAGGCCGTCACCAAGCTGTGCCAGTCGTCAACGAGGGGCAGGTTGTGCGCCTCGGAGACAGAGTGGTGTGCCACGTGGCCTGCGGCGATGTTGAGGCCTGCGGCGAGGGCGGGGTCGCGGTCGAACGCGGCCTTGACGCCCAGGTTGGCCAGTGCCACGGCGTAGCGCAGGGTGACGTTGGTCAGTGCGTACGTTGAGGTGTTCGGAACAGCGCCAGGCATGTTGGCAACGCAGTAGAAGATCGAGTTGTGGACCTTGTACGTCGGTTCCTGGTGGGTGGTGGGGTGTGTGTCCTCGAAGCAGCCACCCTGGTCCACTGCGATGTCCACCAGCACCGAGCCCGGCTTCATCCGGGACACGAGTTCGTTGGTGACCAGCTTGGGTGCCTTGGCGCCCGGGATCAGGACGGAGCCGATCACGAGATCTGCGTCGACGACTGACTTCTCGATCTCGTAGGCGTTGGAGGCGACGGTCTTCAGGCGGCCCTGGTAGAGGGCGTCAAGTTCGCGCAGCCGGTTGATGTTGATGTCCATGATGGTGACATCAGCACCGAGGCCCAGGGCCATGGCAGCGGCGTTGGTTCCCGCAACGCCGGCTCCGAGGACAACAACCTTGGCCGGGCGAACACCCGGTACGCCGCCCAGCAGGATGCCCTTGCCACCGGCCGGTGCCATCAGCGAGGAGGCGCCAACTACCACGGACAGGCGTCCGGCAACCTCGGACATCGGGGCGAGCAGCGGGAGGGTGCGGCCTTCCTGCACGGTTTCGTAGGCGATGGCCGTGACGCCGGAGTTGATGAGCTCGGCGGTGAGCTCGGGCTCGGCGGCGAGGTGCAGGTAGGTGAAGAGGATCAGGCCCTTGCGGAAGCGGTGGTATTCGGCCTTGATGGGTTCCTTGACCTTCATGACCATGTCGGCCCGGCCCCACACGTCGTCGGCGTCGGCAACGATCTCCGCTCCGGCGATCGAGTATTCCTCGTCGGTGATGCCCGAGCCGAGGCCTGCGCCGCGCTCAACCAGGACGGTGTGTCCGTGGGTGCGGAACTCGTGGACACCGGCCGCCGTGATGGCTACGCGGAACTCGTTGTTCTTGATTTCTTTGGGGACGCCGATGATCATCTGACTGGCTCCATCGTTAGCGGCTTGTTCGGCCGAATACTTGCTGCGGGCTGTGGTTCCAGAATAGATCCGGCTGTGAGGCAGGCGACATGGAGGGCAAGGCAGGCGAAGCCGAGATCCCCGGAAAATCAAGGATTCCCACCTCTACGGATCGACATTTGTCGAGCACTCGAGCGTCAGGTGTCGCCTGATGTTGGTACGCTGTCAGCGTGCAGCAGGACGTCGAGCAGATCGTGGAACAGGTGGCACTCAAGCTCGGCCGCGGACTGTCCCTGGAAGACCTCGACGGCGTCCTCCTCGCCTACAGCTCCAACCAGTCCCACGCCGACCGCGTGCGCGTGAACTTCCTCCTCAGCAAGCGGGTACCCGGCGACGTCAGCGCGTGGCAGCTCTCGCACGGGATCGCGACGGCGGTGCGTCCCGTCGTCGTTCCTGCCAACGACGAGCTCGGGATGCTGGGCCGCGTCTGCGTCCCGTTGCTGGTGCGCGGGTTCCGCGTGGGGTACTTATGGGTCCAGCAGGACCTGGAGGAGCAAACCGCGACGGCGATACTCGCCCAGTTGCCGGGCGTGCGTGATGAGCTGGACCTGTTGGCGGGACTGCTGCTCGACTCGAACACCGCAGAATCGGAGTTCAGGCGGCGGAGGGAACAGGAATTCCTGGCCGCCTGCGGGGGCGAATCCAACGCCGTCGCTGCCGTGGCCGGCTGGAAGGAGATCCAGGGCCGGGGTCCGTGGCAACTGGTGACCATTCTCGACGCTGATGGCGGGGGAGCCGCCGTCGACCCCATCGCCGCGACGCTCACGCACCGGACGGCGGCTTTGCAGTCCACCATCGGAGTGGACGCTGCCCTGTTCAGTGCCGGAACCGAAACGCACTCCGTGGTCCTGTTCCGGCAGTCGGGAGGCCGGGCAGACCATGCGCAGGTCCTGGTTCATTACCAGTTGGAGCTGGCCAAGCGAGCAGGGCGGTCCGTTGATCGGGTGATCCTGGGCATCAGTGAGCCGTTCGCGGTGATCCGGCAGCTGGCAGGGGCGTACCGGGAATCGAAGGTCGCAGCACAGGCCGCCGCCGTGGATCTTCCCTTGGGTGAGTTGGTGGACAGCCGGTCCGTCGGTGTCTATCAGTTGTTCGACCGGCTGCAGGCACCCGGCGGATGGGACGACACCGGATCCGTGCATTTCCGGGCCTTGGAAGACCACGACCGCAATGGCGAACTCCTGCCCGTGCTGGAGTTGCTGTACGACAATGACGGCTCGGTCCAGGACGTTGCCGGCAAACTCCATCTCCACAGGAGCAGCATCTACAACCGCCTCGGCCGGATCCGCCAACTCATCGGGGCTGATCCCTTGAGCGGCGCGATCCGGCTCGAGCTGCATGCGGCGTTGAAGGCCCGGCGCTGGGCGGGGCGCCCACGGATCTAGAAAGTGGAAGCTCCGGCCTTCACCGCAAGCACGGGACGGTCTGCCTGCATGAGGATCCGCTGGGCGTGGCTTCCCATGATGAACTTGCCCACCTGCGTGCGGTGGCGCAGCCCGATCACGATGAGCGAGGCATCGACTTCCCGGGCGACGTCCAGGAATTCGTCGGCGAGATCGTCCTTGTAGGGCGGCTGGATGACGGTCGCTATCACGCCGGCTTCGCGGGCCCGCTGCACTGCTTGGTCCAGCACGGCAGCAGGAGCCACCGCTTTGTCCACCAGGGCACCTTCGCGCGCCGAGTTCACGATGACCAGCTCCTGCTTCCGGAGCTGCGCCTCGGCGATGCCCGCCGCAAGGGCTGCCTCTCCAGCCGGGGTGGGAACGAAGCCGACGATGATTTTCATACCTTTTCCTTGATCTTGGAGGCGGGAACGGAATCAGCAGGCCGGGAACGCTTGGCCAACACCTTCCGGATGGCAGGCAACAGTGCCACCACGACAAACACGATGAGCAGCGTTGCCGAGATGGGCCGTGAGAAGAACCCCAAGGGATCGCCGCCAAACACCAGCAGCGAACGGCGGAGCGAGCTTTCCAGCAGCGAGCCCAGGACAAACGCCAGGACCAGCGGGCCGGGTTCGAAACCGAACTTCTTCATCAAGTACCCCACCGCGCCAAAGACAACCACCAGGGTCACATCGAACATGCTGTTGTTGATGGTGTACGCACCCAGCAACGTGATCAAGGCAGTGATGGGAGCGAGGATAGCGGCGCGGACACGGAGGATCTTCACGAAGATTCCCACCAGCGGCAGGCTCATGATCAGGAGCAGGATGTTCCCGATGTACATGGAGTTCACCACGCCCCAGAACAGCTCGGGATCCTGGTCCACCAACTGCGGGCCGGGCGTCACTCCCTGGATGAGCAGCGCGCCGAACATGAGGGCCATGGTGGCGTTTGCAGGGATGCCCAGAGTCAGCAACGGAATGAAGGAGGACGTAGCGGCGGCGTTGTTGGCCGTCTCCGGTCCGGCAACACCTTCCGGGGCGCCCTTGCCGAAGCGCTCGGGCTGCTTGGCACGCTTCTTCTCCATGGCGTAGGAGGCCATGGAAGCGATCGTTGCGCCGCCGCCGGGCAGGATGCCGAGGAAGAACCCCAGGATGGAGCCGCGGCCGATGGCACCGGACGCCTGCTTCAGGTCCTTCCGGGACGGCCAGACATTTGCGACGGCGGAGGGAGCCTTGGCGGCGCGGTGGCGCTCCTCGAGGTTGTACAGGATTTCGCCCAGGCCGAAGATGCCCATCGCGATGGGTACGAAGTCGATGCCGTCGGCAAGTTCGAGGCTGCCGAAGGTGAACCGGTTTTCGCCGGTGAAGACGTCCCTGCCGACGGTGGCCAGAAGGAGCCCGATGGCCGCCGCGATGAGTGCCTTCGCCTTTGCACCACTGCTGATGGTGGCCACGAGCAGGATGCCCAGGAGGGCAAGCGCGGAGTATTCAGCCGGCCCGAAGTCCAATGCGAAGCTCGCCACGAGCGGTGCCAGGAAGGTGAGGCCGATGATGGCTGCGGTACCGCCGGTGAACGAACCGATGGCGGCGAGGCCAAGGGCGGTTCCGGCCTTGCCTTGCTTGGCCAGTTGGTAGCCGTCGAACACGGTCACTACGGAGGACGCTTCGCCGGGCAGCCGGAGTAGCACGGAGGTAATGGTGCCTCCGTATTGTGCCCCGTAGAAGATGCCGGCCAGCATGATGATGGCTGTGACGGGCTCGACGCTGTAGGTCAGGGGCAGGAGGATGGCGATGGTCGCTGCCGGCCCCAACCCCGGAAGCACACCGATCAGCATGCCGATGAGTACGCCGATCAGGCAGTACAGCAGGTTCATCGGTTCCAGGACAACAGCGAAGCCGTTGATCACGGGATTCAGGAAATCCACGGTTGTCTCCTAGAAGAGGTGGGGGATGGACGTGTTGAGCGCCAGGACGAAGATGCCGTAGAAGGCGGCAATCACCAGCGCACTGATCAGGAGCGTGGACCGCCAGGTTTCGCTGCCCAGGAACTTCATCCAGATGATGCAGAGGATCAAACCCGGGATCTCGAAGCCGATCAGGGGCATCAAAGCCACCATGGCTGCGAGGGATACGAGTCCGGTCAGCGGTGCCAGGGAGAGGCGCGTGAACTTCTCGGCGTCAACGTTCCGCCTGCCGATGACCAGCTGGAACAGGCCAAGGGCCACCATGACGCAGCTGATGATGAACGGCCACAGGCCCGGCTGCGGCGCGGCCAGCGTACCGAGGCCCATGGCCAGGGAGAGGATCACAGCCCCGACTCCGACGCCAATCACCACAAGTGAGGACGCCGCGTTGGCCAGGGGGCCGGCAGCGGGCGGCTTTTCCTCCTCCCATTGGGCAGCGAGCTGCTCCGGCGTCAGGTCGTCGGTGCCATCGAATGGGGCACCCTCGACGGCGGCAGCGGCCTTTGCGCTGCTGCCACCGCCGGGTGCCGCACTGCTCGCGTTCATTGGAATCACTTGGTTCCGCTGAGGCTGATGTCGTACTTCTCCACCAAGGACTTGTACTTGGCGGCGTACTCCTTCCATTCCTTGACTACCTCTTCACCGGAGATCTCCTTCGGCGTCAGCATGTTCTTCTTGTTGAACTCCTTGTAGGCGTCCGTCTTGAAGGTGTCCTGCAGTGCGGAGTAGAGCTTGTCCTTCACGTCTTGCGGCGTGCCCTTGGGGGCAGCCAGCGCGCGGTACTGGGCTACTGGAACGTCGTAGCCCGCTTCCTTGGCGGAAGGAACGTCAGGGAGGAAGGAGTTGCGTTCCTCGGAGAACACCAGGAGCGGGGTGACCTTGTCGGCTTCGATCTGCGGCATGGCCTCACCCAGCTGGATGGTGGCGAGTTCAACCTGGTTGCCCAGGACTGCGGTGAGCGCGGGCTTGCCGCTGTCGAAGGGAACGTCGGTTCCCTGGACTGAGGCCTGCTTGAACAGGACGGTCTGGGCCAGCTGGCTGCCGGTGCCCACGCCGGTGGTGCCGAAGGTGACGTTGCGCTTGGCGTCGGTGACGTCCTTGAAGGAGGAGAACCCTGATTGCTTGCTGGCCACCAGGACGTAGTCGTCCTGCGAAAGTCCGGCGATGATGTCCAGGTCGTCAATGTTGACGGCCTCGTCTGCCGACACGGCCAGCGGTGTGATGGTGATGAGGGAGGCGGTCAGCAGGACCAGGTTCTGTCCGTCGGCAGGCTTGCCGGCGACTTCCTTGGTGGCCAGGGCTCCGTTGGCCCCCGGCTTGTTGACTACCGGCATGGGGGAGCCGAGGGTCTTGCCGGCTCCTTCGGCCACGGCCCGGGCGATCAGGTCGGTGCTGCCACCGGCTGCCTGGCCCACCGTGAGGTTGACGGGGCCGTTGGGGTATTTGGTTGTTGCCCCTGCGCTGCCTCCGGCGACGTTGCCGCAAGCGGTCAGGGCTAGCAGGGTAAGGGCTGAAGCCGCTCCGAGGACAGCGCGGCGGTTGGGGAAGTGCATCATTGGGAACTCCTGGTTGGCACGGGTGGTTCATGTGAGGGCTGAGTCCCTCGCCATGTGAACCGGGTCACGCCCGGTGCGCTTTGTCGAGTGTAGGGAGCCGCTATGATGCATGTCTAAGCCCAAAATTGCATCGATTGATACCTGGAAGGCATCATGTTCACTTTCGACCAATTGGCCGGATTCATCGCCGTCGCCGAGGAGCTGCACTTTGGCCGGGCGGCCGAGAGGCTCAACATGACCCAGCCGCCTCTGAGCCGCCAGATCCAGCGACTGGAAAAGATCGTCGGAACCGAGCTCCTGGAACGGGACAACCGCAAAGTGGAACTCACCCACGCCGGGAAGGCTTTCCTGGAGGAGGCCCGACGCCTCATGGCGCTCGCGGAGCGTGCGCCGGTCGCCGCTCGGCGGATTGCTTCGGGACGCTCGGGGCTGCTGAGGATCGGCTTCACGGCAGCGAGTGGCTTTAGTATTCTCGGTCCCCTTTTGGAAGAGATTGCCGGCATTCTTCCGGACGTGGATGTGGATCTGCAGGAGCTCGTGACCGGCGAGCAGATCAACGGACTCCTCACCGGGCAGCTGGACCTGGGGCTTGCCCGGCCACCGTTCGACACGGAGGCCTTCGACTCCCACTTGCTGTACCGGGAATCAATCCTGCTGGCTGTTCCGTCAGGCCATCGCCTTGCCGGCCTCAAGCGGAGCATTACCCATGCGGACTTGATCGATGAGCGGATCATCATGCACTCGGCATCGGATGCGCGCTACTTCTACGACCTTGTGGTCCGGTTGATGCCCATCCGGCATGAAAACGTGGTCCACACCGTCAGCCAGATCCTCACCATGGTGTCCCTCGTGGCAGCGAAACGCGGGGTGGCGTTCGTGCCGCACTCGGCCAAGGTCCTGGGGATCCAGGGAGTCGAATTCCTGGATCTGGCAGGCGGCGAAGGGGAGCCGGTGGAGCTTCATGCCATCTGGCGTCGCAAGGTCGAGAATCCCGCTCTCCGCCGCCTTCTCAAGGAGCTCTCCTTCGGCCTGGAGTAGTCCGTCCACGCACCCTCGCGATGATGCCCGGAGGGTATCAATGGATACAAAAGAACACTTAGACAGGCATTAGTGCCGAGCCTAGTCTGGAAAGGAACCAACACATCCGGGCCAACCGGCACGCATTCTTCGTTAGGACCACAGTGGCAACGTACACACCCCAGGAACTGGCAAACGTCCTCAAGGACGGACTCCTCTCCTTCCCCGTCACCTCGTTCGATGCCCAGCTGCAGTTCGACGAGGAGAACTACCGCAAGCACCTTGCCTGGCAGGCAAGCTTCCCGGTAGCGGGCTTGTTCGCCGCGGGCGGCACGGGCGAAGGTTTCTCGCTCACGCCGGCTGAATCCGAGCGCGTGGTGCGTACCGCCGTCGAGGAGGTTGGATCGATCGTTCCGGTCCTCGCCTCGGCGGGCGGCTCCACCGCCCAGGCGATCGAGAACGCCAAAGCGGCCGAGGCCGCGGGCGCCGAAGGCATCCTGCTGCTCCCGCCGTACCTGACGGAAGCGGACCAGGGCGGCCTGATCGACCACGTCAGCGCAGTCTGCAACGCGACCAACCTTGGCGTCATCATCTACAACCGCGCCAACGCCATCTACAAGGACACCACCGTGGCCACGCTCGCGGAGCGCCACCAGAACCTCATCGGCTTCAAGGATGGGGTAGGCGACCTCGAACACGACGCCCGCGTCTACGCCAAGCTCGGCGACCGCCTGTTCTACCTTGGCGGCCTCCCGACGGCCGAGACCTTCGCGCTCCCGCTCCTGCAGCTCGGCATGAGCACCTACTCGAGCGCCATGTACAACTTCGTTCCGCAGTTCGCCCTCGACTTCTACAAGGACGTCCGCAACAACGATCGCGACGCCGTCAACAAGAAGCTCAACGACTTCGTGATCCCGTACCTGGACATCCGTGACCGTGTGAAGGGCTACTCGGTGTCCATCGTCAAGGGTGGCCTGGACGCGATCGGCCGCTCCGCCGGGCCCGTCCGTCCGCCGCTGCAGAACCTGGCTGAGCAGGACCTCGCGGACCTCAAGGCCCTGATCGCCCGCGTTTCCTGACTCTTCGCCAGAGCCAGGCTTTTCCCCAACCGCCAGAGACCCAGGAGGAACCCATGACCCTCACCGGACACTCCCTCATTGCCGGACAGTCCGTCGTCGGCGAAGGCAAGACCACTTTCGGCTTCAACCCCGCCACCAATGAAGCCCTCGAGCCCGCCTACACGCTGCTCACGGAAGAGCAGCTGAAGGCAGCAACGTCCGCGGCGCAGGAGGCGTACGCGTCCTTCAGCACGCTCGATCCCGCAACCCACGCTGCGTTCCTTGACGCGGTTGCGGACAACATCGAGGCCATCGGAGATGAGCTCATTATCCGCGCCGGCCAGGAAACCGGCCTGCCCGCAGCCCGCCTCCAGGGCGAACGCGCCCGCACCACCGGGCAGTTGCGGTTGTTCGCAAACGTCGTCCGCCAGGGCGACTTCCGCGGCGTCCGCATCGACCCCGCCCTTCCGGAGCGCACGCCCCTGCCGCGTGCCGACATCCGCCAGCGCCAGATCCCGCTTGGCCCCGTGGCCGTCTTTGGTGCCAGTAACTTCCCGCTGGCATTCTCGACGGCGGGCGGAGACACCGCGTCGGCCCTCGCCGCCGGTTGCCCCGTGGTTTTCAAGGCACACAACGCCCACCCGGGAACGAGTGAGCTGGTGGGCCAGGCCATTGCCAAGGCCGTCAAGGAGGCCGGGCTGCACCCGGGCGTGTTCTCCTTGATCTACGGACCGGGCGCCAGCATTGGGCAGGCCCTCGTGTCGGACCCGGCCATCAAGGCCGTAGGTTTCACCGGTTCCCAAGCAGCCGGCGTTGCCTTGATGCGAACCGCCGCCGCACGCGCCGAACCCATCCCCGTCTATGCGGAGATGTCCTCCTTGAACCCGGTCTTCGTGTTCGAGGGCACCCTTCAAGGTGACGCCGAAACCATCGACGCTTTGGCCCGGCAGTACGTCGCCTCGGTGACCGGCAGCTCCGGCCAGCTCTGCACCTCGCCCGGTTTGCTGTTTGCCCCCGAAGGCGAGGCAGGAGACAAACTTGCTGCCGCCGTCGGACGTGCCGTTGCGGCCTGCAGCGGACAAACCATGCTGACCGAAGGCATTGCCGGTTCCTGGAACGCCGGTACCGAGGCACTCGGCAAGGCCGAAGGCGTCGACGTGATCGGCCAGGGCACTCCCGGGGCCACCCACAATGCGCCGGCGCCCACCATCTTCGGTACGGGGGTACAGCAGTTCGTGAACAACCACGTCCTGCACGAGGAAATCTTCGGTGCTGCCAGCCTGGTGATCCGCTACTCCTCCGTGGAGGACCTCCTGCAGGCCGCTTCCCGGATTGAAGGCCAGCTCACCGCCTCGTTGCAGCTCACCGAGGCGGACTACCCGACGGCGGCACGGCTGCTTCCGGTCCTCGAACAGAAGGTGGGCCGCATCATCGTGAACGGCTGGCCCACCGGAGTTGAGGTTGGGCACGCAATGGTTCACGGTGGACCGTTCCCCGCCACGTCCGACTCCCGCACCACATCGGTTGGAACACTGGCCATCAACCGCTTCCTGCGGCCGGTCGCCTACCAGAACCTGCCCCAGGAACTCCTCCCGGAATCCCTTCAGGACGCCAACCCCTGGCACTTGAACCGCAGGATCGACGGCGAAGTTGTTGCCGCAGCACAGGAAGCTGAGGTCGGCGCATGAGCACGCAACCCATCATCGCCCGGGTAGAGGTTGTACCCGTTGCAGGCTACGACAGCATGCTGATGAACCTCAGTGGCGCGCACGGGCCGTTCTTCACGCGCAATGTTGTGATCATCACCGACTCCGAGGGCCGCACTGGCCTGGGTGAGGTTCCCGGGGGCGAGAAGATCAAGGCCACCATCGAAGAAGCCGGCGCACTCATCAACGGGAAGCCCGTGGCCCGGTACCGTTCGCTGCTGCGTGAGATTGCGGCCGTGTTCGCGGACCGCGACGCCGGTGGCCGCGGCCTGCAGACTTTCGACCTCCGCACTACGGTCCATGCCGTCACTGCCATCGAGTCCGCGCTTCTGGACCTGCACGGGCAGTTCCTCGGCGTCCCCGTGGCTGAGTTGCTCGGTGATGGCCAGCAGCGCACCTCGGTGCCGATGCTCGGATACCTGTTCTTCGTGGGTGACCACAAGCGGACCGACCTGCCGTACCTCGTGGAGGACGCGCCGTCGGACCGCTGGGAAGAACTGCGCCGCCAAGAGGCCATGACGCCGGAAGCCGTCGTCGCATTGGCTGAAGCCGCCCAGGAGCGTTACGGCTTCAGCGATTTCAAGCTCAAAGGCGGGGTTCTGTCCGGCGACGAGGAAGTGGACGTCGTCACGGCCCTGGCCAAACACTTCCCGGATGCCCGCGTGACGCTGGACCCCAACGGTGGCTGGCTCCTGGAGGAAGCCATCCGGCTGGGCAAGCGTATGCAGGGCGTCGTGGCCTACGCCGAGGACCCGTGCGGCGCCGAAGGCCGCTTCTCCGGCCGCGAGGTCATGGCCGAGTTCCGCCGCGCCACCGGGCTGAAGACGGCTACCAACATGATTGCCACGGACTGGCGCGAAATGTCGCACGCCATCCGCAGCAACGCAGTGGACATCCCGTTGGCGGACCCGCACTTCTGGACCATGCACGGCTCCGTCCGCGTGGCGCAGCTCTGCCACGAGTTCGGGCTCACCTGGGGCTCTCACTCGAACAACCACTTCGATATCTCGTTGGCCATGTTCACGCATACCGGTGCAGCGGCACCCGGCGAGATCACCGCGCTGGACACTCACTGGATCTGGCAGGACGGCCAAGGCCTCACCAAGGAGCCACTGCAGATCAAGGGCGGCGCCATCGAGGTTCCGGATGCTCCGGGGCTCGGCATCGAGCTGGACCGTGATGCCCTCGATAAAGCCCACCAGTTGTACCTCGAGCACGGACTGGACGCCCGCGACGACAGTATTGGCATGCAGTACTACATCGAAGGTTGGCAGTTCGATCCGAAGAAGCCCTGCCTGGTCAGGTAAGGGCAGCCCGGTAACGGCAACACTTCCGCACGGCCGCTGCACTCCTCGCAACGGGAAGCGGCCGTGCGGAAACCAATTTCAGAAGGGAGCAGGGTGGGCGGCGTTGTCTCCGGCATCCTTATTGTCAGCGCGGTCATTGCCGTGGGCTTTTGTGCGGCCAGATTCAAGGTGCTGGCCCCCGACGTCCAAGGCGCGTTGACCAGGACTGCCTTCTACATCACCAACCCTGCATTGCTTTTCACGGTGGTAGCCGGAAGCGACATCCGGGCAGCCCTCGGTGTCGACGCCCCACTCGCCCTGCTTTCCGCAGCGGCGGTGGGGCTTCTCTATTGCCTCCTGAGCTTCCTTTTCTTCCGAAGGCCGGTTGCCGAAACCGCGGTAGGGGCGATGGCCAGCAGTTACGCGAACGCCAACAACATCGGTATTCCGGTCTCTTTGTATGCGGTGGGGACCGCCCAACATGTGGCGCCCGTACTGCTGGTCCAACTCCTTGTCATGGCGCCCTTCTACGTCACCATCCTGGGGCTCGCGGGCGGCGCCGGGATCTCCTGGAAGCGCATCCTTCTCCAGCCGTTCGCCAATCCCATGATTATCGCCTCCGCCCTGGGTGTGGTGGTCGCATTGACGGGCTGGACAGCGCCGGAACTCGTGCAGAAGCCCATCGACATGCTTGCCGCCGCAGCAGTGCCCATGGTTCTGCTGGCTTTCGGCATGTCCTTGGCAGGAAAGGCCCCGCTGCAAAAGGGCGACGGCCGGGTGGAAACCGTCGTCGCCACGCTCCTGAAGGTCGCCGGCATGCCGGTGATCGTGTGGGCACTCGGCAGGTTTGTCTTCGGTCTCGAGGGCCAGCATCTCCTGGCGAGCGTCATCATGGCGGCTCTTCCCACCGCGCAGAACGTCTTCCTCTTCGCCTCTCCGTACGGCCGCGGGACCGTGGTGGCCCGGGACGTCATCCTGTGCACCACCGTCCTCTGCATCGGCGCACTGCTGGTGGTTGCTGCCCTCTTAGGTTGACCGGAGGGTTGAGTGATGCCCTGAGGGTATCTTCCGATGCAAATTATGTGTTGGACGTGCATCACAAAAGCCCTCTAAAGTTGACATAGATCGTGTGGCGGAGGCCACAGGCCAGCTGTCCCAGCAGTGAGCCACCTCATCCCTACCCCAGCGGCCCACGGTCACAAAGCTTCGCCTAGTCAAAGAGGATTTACCCCATGCAATCTGTTGACGCTGCCGTCACGGATGTCGCCCACGCCACCAAGAAGTTCTTCAAGCGCGTGCTGCCCATCATGCTGGTCATGCTTGTCTGCAACCAGCTCAACCGTTCCAACATCGGCTACGCCCACGAGCACCTGGAAGCCGACGTTGGAATCGGTGCAGCCGCCTACGGTTTTGGTGCAGGCCTGTTCTTCATTGCCTACGCGATCTTCGAACTCCCCAGCAACGTGCTCATGGAAAAGTACGGTGCCAAGGTCTGGCTGACCCGCATCATGATCAGCTGGGGCCTGGTGTCCTTCCTCATGGCCTTCGTACAGAACGAAATGATGTTCTACGTTCTGCGCTTCCTGCTCGGTGCTGCCGAGGCCGGATTCTTCCCGGCCGTGATCTTCTACTTCGCACGCTGGGTTCCCGTCGGCATGCGAGGGAAGGCGACCGCGATCTTCATCGCCGGTTCCTCAGTCGCGGCTGCATTGTCCGGTCCGATCGCGGGCATGCTGCTGAGCCTGCACGGTGCACTGGGCATCCGCGGCTGGCAGTGGCTCTTCGGCTTTGAGGGCTTGCTCTCCGTGGCCGTGGGATGCATCGTGTACTTCCTTCTCGATGCCAAAATCCAGGACGCCAAGTGGCTCACGCCGGCAGAGAAGACTGCGCTCTCCGCTGCGATCGCCGAGGAAGACGCCCAGCACACCAAGGGCAAGAACGGCAAGATCAACCGCTGGAAGATGCTCCTGAACCCGCAGATCCTCCTGCTCTGCGCCATTTACTTCGCCGTGCAGCTCTCCATCTACGCCAACACTTTCTGGCTGCCGACCATCGTCAAGCAGATCCCGGGCACCACGGACCTCAGCGTCGGGTTCCTCTCAGCCATCCCCTGGGTGTGCGCCGTGTTTGCCATGTACTTCGCAGCGAAGCTGCAGGACAAAGCCAAGTCCAAGCGGCCCCTGCTGGTCGTCGCCCTGCTGATTGCCGCCGTCGGGACCTACGCGGCAGCCGTGGCGACGCCCGTCCTGGCGCTCGTCTTCCTGGCCGTCGCGGCCATGGGCTTCAAGAGTGCGTCGCCGCTCTTCTGGACCATTCCGCAGTCCGGCCTCCACCCCGCAGTCCTGGCGCCGGCCATCGCGATCATCAACTCGCTGGGCAACCTTGGCGGATTCGTGGCCCCGTTCGGCTTCGGCATCATCAAGGAGCAGACAGGCAGCGTGATCCCCGGACTGTTCGCCCTGGCAGCAGCCTCCACGATTGCCGCCGGCTTGGTCTACTTCCTGCGGGAACGCAAGAAGGACGCCGCTCCTCATGCAGAAACCGGCGCCGTGGGCGAGGTTCGGTCGGCGGACAAAGTGAGCGCCACCGCCTAGTTTCGCTGAGGAACATCATGAGGCAGGCACCCGAGGGTGCCTGCCTCATGGTTTCGCGAGACTAGGAGCGCCGTAGCCGCTGGCAGCTCCAGCGACCCATCCGACGGCGGAACGTCGCGGTTCGGCTGCTGCTGCAGTACCTGCCGTGCCATCCGGTGTGCGTGGTGGTCCGGGGCATCCGTGTGCTCATTTCAGCAACCCGTCCGCAGCGTCAAGGAGCGTGTCCAGATCCACGGCAGACTGCGAAGGTGCAGCTGTGGGACTTCCCGTCGGTTTGGGCTTCTTGGACGGATCCGAGGTTGGTGTCGGCGTGGGGGTGACTGTCGGCGTCGTCGTGGGCGTGGGGGTAGCCGGCTGCGTGGGTACCGGTTGAGTGGGTACCGGGGTGGTCACGCCGGGTACCGGGGTGACAACCGACGGCGCGGCGGATGGTACCCAGACAGGGTCCGCCAGCGACACTTCCGGAGTCGGAATGGACGACGACGCTCCCGTAGGTGCCTCGGCGGCGGGCTGCCGGGCATCAGTTGTTGCTTTGCCGGCTTCCGCAGGGGGCCCTGTTGTGGCTTCCGTCGCAGCTGACGTGGACGAAGCAGTGGAGTATGAAGGGGTCGGTGCCGGGGATGCCTTACCTGTCTGGCGTCCTTCGCCATCCTTGGTCCCGCCGGCCTCATTGCTCTGCGTTTCCTGGCCAAAGAACGGCAGCTCGAGGGCCTGGCTCATGGTTCCCGCGGTGAGCACCAGGCCAAGAGCTCCAGCCACCACGGCCATGCGCTGGCTCATGGTCTTGACGGAGGCAGCCTTGGTCAAGGCAGCGTGCGGCTCCCGGCTCAACGTCGACGTTCCGAGGGACAGGCCGCCGAAGCCGGACTGGGTAGCCGAAGAGTTGGCCGCCTCTGCCGTGCTCAGGGCCGTGCCGTGCTCGCGCGCCTGGCTCCGGGCGGCCTTGCGACTCGCGAGACCTGCGGCTGCTGTGGCTGCTGCGGCGATCTGCGCCGGGGATTTGGCCTGGGCGGGTGACCCGGCGGGGACGGACTCGGATGCTGTGATCACCGGAAGCGCTGCCGTCGCGGGTTCCGCTGGTGCTTCTTCAACGGGTGCGACGACGGGAATCGCCGCCGTGGCGGGCTCGGCGGGTACCGGTTCTTCGGGAACTTCCTCGGCAGACCCTGCCGGAGCGACGACGGGAATGGCCGCGGTAGCCGGCTCCGGTTGTTCCGCTTCCGGCACAGCTGCGGCCTGTGCCGCGCGCTCACGCTCGGCCGCCCGGGCGGCCGCACGGGTGGTGGGCGCAGCGACGGTAGGAATCGCCGCCGTGGCGGGTTCCGGCGTCGAGGTTTGCGCGGTTGGTTCGCTGGTGGGGGATCCGCTGGGTTCGGCCCGACGGCGTCCGGTTGGCTTTAGGCGCTCGCGTGCAATTTGGGCGCGGCGCGGCTGATCCATGGTTGGGGACATGGTGGTTGCCTCTCAACGCCTGCGAGGTTAGCTGTCGGGTTCGGACGAGGCCGTCCGGCCGCACATGGCGGCTTCACCCCGAGGGCCTGTTGGGGGGTCAGGCCCGGGAACTCTGGGTCCCCCGTCTCTGCCGCGGGTCTGGCGGATTCCGAAGTGCGGCAGAGCTCGGCGTCACCCCGGAAGCGGCCCAGCGGAGAGTCGGGTCGCCCTTCGACGGTACATGAGCCGGAAAGTAAAGTCACATTAATGTAACGGACGGAACGCCTGCCCTCGCGGCGCGTGCTGAGGGCCTAGGCTTCGGAGCCGTTGTCCGCAGCGACGTTTTATCCACATATCGGTCGCCAACCCTAGCCTTACGCTGCGACCGGCAGGTAGACATGAGCTATGGATCTCCCTGTGAAGCCGCCGGTCTCGCCCATGCTTGCCAAGTCCGTGCCAAACATTCCGGACGTTGGGCACTATGAACCCAAGTGGGACGGCTTCAGGACCATCGTTTTCAAGGATGGCGAGGACATCATCCTGGGAAGCCGGAACGAGAAACCCATGACGAGGTACTTCCCGGAGCTCGTCGAAGCACTGCGAAGGAACCTTCCGGACAAGTGCGTGATCGATGGCGAGATCGTGCTTATCGCAGACAACAAACTTGAATTTGAGCTGCTGCAACAGCGGATCCACCCGGCCGACAGCAGGGTCAGGATGCTGGCAGACAAAACACCGGCGTCCATGATTGCCTTCGACATCCTCGCGTTGGGCGACGACGACCTCATGGTCCGGCCCTTCTCCGAGCGTCGCGCCATTCTTGAAAAAGCCCTCGCGCATGCCTCGGCCCCCGTCTATGTGACGCCTGCCGTTTCAGATCTCGACAAAGCCCGGGAATGGTTCGTGCAGCTTGAGGGAGCAGGGCTCGACGGCGTGCTGTCCAAACCGTTGGACGGCACCTACCAGCCGAACAAGCGGGTGATGTTCAAGACCAAGCATGAGCGCACCGCCGATTGCGTGGTGTCCGGGTTCCGCTGGCATAAAACGGCGAAAGTGGTGGGCTCCATGTTGTTGGGGCTTTATGACGATGCGGGGCGGCTGCAGCACGTCGGCGTAGTGGCGTCGTTCCCCATGGCCAAGCGCGAAAGCCTGGTCGCGGAATTGGAGCCCTACCGGATTGAGCTCAGCGAACACCCTTGGGGTCAGTGGGCCGCCCAAAGCGAAGAGGATACAGGCGGAACGCGCATGCCCGGCGCTCAGAGCCGATGGAGTGGCGGCAAAGACTTTTCCTTTGTGCCGCTGCGGCCGGAACTGGTGATTGAGGTTGCCTACGACTACATGGAGGGGGACAGGTTCAGGCACACCACCCAGTTCCGCCGGTGGCGTCCGGACCGGACCCCGGAGAGTTGCACCTACGAGCAGATCGAGGAACCCGCGGACTACGACCTCTCCGAGATCCTGAAGCTGCCGTAGCCCCGGGCCGAACGTAGTCCTGGACTACTCCTCGTGTCCCTGGTCCCGGCTCATGCTGTCTTCGGCCGGCGGTGTCTCTCCCGGGGGTACACCTCCGCCGGGCTCCAGCCCCGTGACGTTGCCGTTGGCGGGATCGGGATTGGCAGATGCTGCGGGGTCGCTGTCTTCGTCCTTGCGCATGTCCGGATCTTCGTGGATGCTGTCGGGCTCCGCCGCGCCGCTCACTCCGAAGGTCTGCGGATCGTCTTCCGGGTCATAGCTGGTCATGGTCAACCCTTTCCTCAGCAAACTTACTTTCGACCTTGCCCTGTCAGCCTAACCGGGGCGCGCCCGAGCCAACAAGGGCCGCACCCGAGGCGGGGGCGTCGACGGTAAGCGACTAATTCTGCCGGGATGTTGCCGAGACGAAGCTCCGGATGGCATCGGCTACCGCTTGAGGGCGCATGTGCTGTGCTACATGGCCGACGCCGTTGATCTCCACGAGCCTGCCCTGCGGTACTGCCCGCGAAAGGCGCAGCGACCATTCGGGGCCAGCCACGTGATCCCTGCTGCCGCGAAGGATCAGGACCGGGACGTCCACGTTGGCCAGTCGTTTCTCCGTGGGGTACTCCATCATCACGGGTAGTTCAGTCAGGTACCAGCGGGGGCCGCAACGAAGGTAATCGGTGACCACGATCCAGTTGGAGGACGGGCTTTCGCGAAGGAGGCCGTCCAGGAACAAGGCCAGGGACTGTCTCCCGATGTTCTTGTGCCGCGAATCCACCACGGGACCCATGAGCACCAGGTGTTGCACCCGTTCGGGCTCGCATAAGGCTGCCTCGATGGCGAACTGCACACCCATGGAGTGGCCCACAAGCACGTATGATTCGATGCCGCAGGACTTGAGTGCCTCAGCAATGTACGCGCCATAGTCCTCGACTGACAGTTGGCGGCCGGGCTTGGGGGTTCCTGCAAAGCCCGGAAGGTCCAAGGAATACGTGGGTGAACCGGCTGCGAGGACGGCGTGCAGCCTTGCGAGGTAGCGATGGGAAACGCCGATGCCGTGGATGAGAACGTACACGGGCTCGCCATTTGCCTGGGCGCCCGGCGGCGGCGTTCCATTCGTCCAGAGGATCCGGCCCGTCAGGCCGCGCGCTTCGACGTCGGCGGATAGTAGTGCTGTCAGTGTTTACTCCCGGGCAGCGTCGTCGGATTCGGCGGGGTCGCCTGCAGGGTGCGGGGCATCAGGTGATGCAGCAGCGTTAGCGGCGTCCCGGCGTCGGGCAATCTTGGACTCGGTCCACATGGCGACGGCGACGAACACGACGCATGCAAACATGAAGGTGGCAACGAAGTTCAATCCCATGGCGGAACCCAAGGGTGCGGCAAGGGCCATTGCGGCCACCCCGGCCACTATATGCCACCCTTTGAAATTGCCCACCAAACAAGCGTAACCCCGGGTTTTACAGGTGCTGGTCCGTTGGCTGGGATCGTTGCTTGATCCTTATCACTCCGACACTTTAGTGGGTGTCGGCGTCATCTGCGGCGCCATGCCCGGCAGCCGCCTCGGCCTGCTTCCTCTTCTGCGTTTCGAGCCACTCCATGATGGCTGCCTGCCGGATCCTGCGGTGGGTTCCGCGGTACTCCACCGGGATCTCGCCGCGGTCGGTCATATTGCGCAGGTAGGTGTGCGAGATGCCGGCGAGTTCGGCCGCCTGCGAGGTAGTGAGCATTTCCTCCACGCTGCTTACGGTCACGGTTTCGCCTCGGCCCAGCCTCGCGAGAAGGTCGACGACGGCGTCCCTCGCCTGGTCGGGGAGGCGGTGGACGGTGCCATCCACGAACACGGTGATGTCGTCGCTGTCCTGGAGGGAGCGTGCCAGATTCCGGGCTTCATCGGCGGGGAGCCCGGCCGTGACGCGGGGAGCTATCAATGCCATGGCAGAAGCCTAACGCGGGGGCAGGGAGCTCTGTGCCGGCAGCCCGTTTCGTTGCTTCGCTGCGCAGTGTGCCGTACGTGCGGCACAGTACGCAGCGAGGCAACGAAATGGAGAAAAATAAGCGTTGACAGTTCTGAGGTAACGCGCGTAACCTAATTCACACGCTCGAAGTAACGCGCGTTACCTACTATCCAAGCATCCGGAGCATTCAATGGCGAAAAGCACCACCTCCAAGCAGCCCGTACCCGGGCGGCCAAGGGGAGTCACCATGAATGACGTCGCCAAACATGCCGGCGTCTCCAGGACTGCAGTCTCGTTTGTGCTGAGCAACCGCGAAAACGCCAGCATCTCCGAGGAAACCCGTACACGGATCAACGACGCCGTGCAAGCACTGGGCTACCGCCCGAACGCCGGAGCCAGGGCACTGGCATCACAGCGCAGTGATTGGTACGGGATCGTCACCGAGATCGTCACGGCACCGTTCGCCGTGGACATCATCAAAGGTGCGCAGGATCAAGCGTGGCTTGATCGGCGGTTCCTGCTCATCGCGCCCTCCGACCAGGCCGATGCGCAAGGGCCCAACCAAGGCATGGAAGACGCAGCCATAGAAAAGCTGCTGGAACAACGAGTGGAAGGACTTCTCTACGCGGCCACGTACCACCGCGGCGTTCACGTTCCGGAAAGCGCCAACGAGGTACCCACCGTCCTGATCAACTGCTTTGACGCCGACGGAAGATTGCCCTCGATCGTCCCGGACGAGAGAGCCGGTGGACGGGTCGCCGTCCAACGTCTGCTCCAAGCGGGCCACACCAGGATCGGCATCATCAACCTGGACCCGGACATCCCCGCAGCTGTGGGACGTTTGGAGGGCGCCCGCGAAGCACTGGCCGGCGCCGGACTGGAACTCGACCCGGAGCTGGTGGTGTCCGGAAACGCCACGGCTGACGGCGGCTACGAGGCCGCCTGTGCGATTCTGGACCACTATCCACACAACGCAGGCAGGCCAACCGCATTGTTTTGCCTCAACGACCGCATGGCGATGGGCGCCTACGACGCCATCAAGGAACGGGGCCTGACCATCCCCGGAGACATCGCTGTGATCGGCTTCGACAACCAGGAACTGATTGCGGCCTACCTCAGGCCCAAACTGACCACGGTTGCGCTGCCGTTCGAAAAAATGGGCGCCCTGGGAGTCCAGACGCTCGCCGCTCTCACAGCAGGACAGCCGATCACTGCCGACCAGCAATTGGTCGACTGTCCGCTGCTAGAACGCTCCTCGGTCTGACCGCGAAATCACTTCCGAAGAGCAAACCCCTCACCCATTCCTTCACCTCGGACGATGAAGACAGGAAAGAGATAACCATCATGACACAACCCCGATTTTTCAGGGCTGCCCGCATCACGGCGGCAAGCCTGGCCGTGGGCGCGATGCTGCTGACCGGCTGCGCCGCCACCGGAGAGAAAAAGACCAACGACGCCGGAGCGAACGCGAGCGCGTTCCTGACCATTCCTCGCGAAGACATGGGCACGTTCGTGCAGAACTTCAACCCGTTCGCTCCCACCGTGAACCCGATGGTCCAGCAGTCGATCTACGAATCGCTCCTGATTTTCAATCCGGCCAAGGGAAACACGACGCCGTGGCTCGCCACCGAGTGGAAGGCCGCCGATGACGGCAAGTCCATCACGTTCACCCTCCGGGACGGCGTGAAGTGGTCCGACGGCCAGCCGTTCGTTGCTGACGACGTTGCCTACACGTTCGAGCTGCAGAAGAAGATCAAGGGCGGTTACGAGTACCTGGACACCGTCACCGCAGAGGGCAACAAGGTCACCTTCAACTTCAACAAGCCGTGGTCCCCCGCCCTGTACGACGTCGGACAGCTCACCATCCTGCCCAAGCACATCTGGTCCGCACTGGCCGATCCGGAGAAGGACGCCAACGCCAAGCCCGTAGGCACCGGCCCGTACACGGAGGTGGACAGCTTCCAGGCCCAGTCCTTCGTACTGAAGAAAAACCCCAACTACTGGCAGCCGGAGAAGCAGAAGATCGCCGGCATCAAGATGCTCGCCTTCGCAGGGAACGACGGCGCCAACCTCGCCGCCGCGAACGGCGACGTCGACTGGGCCCCGCAGTACATCCCGAACATCGAAAAGACGTTCATCGCCAAGGACAAGGAACACCGTCAGTACTGGTTCCCGGCCACGGGTGCCATGATCAACTGGCAGCTCAACACCACCAAGGCACCTTTCAACGACGTTGAGGTCCGCAAGGCGTTGAGCATGGCCGTCGACCGTGACCAGGTCACCAAGATCGGCATGAGCGGCTACGCCAAGCCCGCAGACTGCACGGGCCTGTCCGGCAACTACGAGACCTGGAAGAACGCTGAGGTCAAGGACAACTGCACCTGGACCAAGCTGGACGTCCAGAAGGCCAATGAGCTGCTGGACAAAGCCGGCTACGCCAAGGGTGCCGACGGCAAGCGCACGCTCAAGGACGGTTCGCCGTTCGAGTTCAAGATCTCCGTGGGGGCTTCCTCGTCCGACTGGCTGTCCGTAGCCAACGTGATCGCGCAGAACCTGGCAGAGGTCGGCGTCACGGCCAAGGTGGACTCCCCGGACTGGGCTGCCGTGGTTGCAGGCTACGAAACCGGTGACTTCGACTCCGGCATCGTCTGGAGCGCCAACGATCCCAGCCCCTACAAGTACTTCAACACCTCCATGGGCACGGCAACCGTGAAGCCCGTGGGCACCAAGACGTTCGACAACTACCACCGCTTCGGGGATCCCAAGGCCGATGCCCTGCTCGCCGAGTTTGCCGCAGAAGCAGACGAGTCCAAGCAAAAGGACATCGCCAACAAGCTGCAGGAACAGTACAACGACGTCGCACCGCTGGTCCCGCTCTTCTCCGGCCCGGAATGGGGTGCCTTCAACGACACCCGCTTCACCGGCTGGCCCACTGAAGCCAACCCGTACGCGACTCTCTCGGTACGGGCACCCACCACGGTCCTGGTGCTGACCACGCTGGAACCACGCAGCTAATCCTGCCGCCACACACTGCACGCCCGGCGGTGCTTCGCATCGCTGAAGGACAACCCCGCCGGGCGTGCCTCCACACTTTCCGCAATTCCCGAACGGAGGGAAACCGTGCGCTTCATCCTGCGCCGACTGGGTTTCTACCTGATCGCCTTCTGGGCATCCATCACCCTGAATTTCCTGCTCCCGCGCTTCATGCCCGGCGACCCTGTTTCCCGCATGTTCGCCCGATCCCAGGACAGAATGCAGCCCGAACAGATCGAGGCCCTGCGAAGGCTGCTCGGGGTGGACGACCGTCCTCTCTGGGAGCAGTACATCGGCTACCTGGGCAACATCTTTTCCGGCCAGATGGGCGTCTCCATCTCCCGTTTCCCCACGCCGGTCACTGAGGTCATCTCGTCCCAGATCGGGTGGACCCTCCTGCTGGGCGGAACCGCTCTGGTCATTGCCGCCGTCGTGGGTAACCTGCTGGGGATCCTGGCCGCTTGGCGTCGCGGTGGCGCGATCGACTCGGCGCTTCCGCCCGTGCTGGTCTTCATCGGATCGTTCCCGTACTTCTGGCTCGCGATGGGCGCGCTGTACCTCTTCGGCGTGG
The DNA here is from genome assembly GCF_040684895.1 of Paenarthrobacter sp. NPDC089322. Classification (NCBI taxonomy): domain Bacteria; kingdom Bacillati; phylum Actinomycetota; class Actinomycetes; order Micrococcales; family Micrococcaceae; genus Paenarthrobacter; species Paenarthrobacter sp. NPDC089322. The sequence continues at coordinate 15,262 of NZ_JBFBGW010000028.1, read as the reverse complement.
TGCTGGGCTGGTTCCCGATCCGCCACGCGTTCTCGGACGGCTTGGAGCCCGGGTTCACGTGGGAGTTCATCGGCGACGTCGGGGCGCACCTTGTGTTGCCCGCGTTGACGATCGTGCTGGTGTCCATTGGGGGCTGGATGCTGGGAATGCGGAACACCATGATCGCCACGAACTCCGAGGACTACATCACCATGGCCGAGGCCAAGGGCCTCCGGCCGGGCCGGATCATGCTCCGCTACGCAGCACGGAACGCGATGCTGCCATCCGTGACGAGCTTCGGCATGGGACTCGGATTCGTAGTGGGCGGCGCACTCCTTACTGAGGTGGTCTTCGCCTATCCCGGCGTTGGCTACCAGCTCCTGAACGCCGTCCAAGGCCTCGACTATCCGCTCATGCAGGGGTTGTTCCTGACCATCACAGCCGCCGTGCTGCTGGCGAACTTCCTGGTGGACATCCTCTACGTCCGCCTCGACCCGCGCGTGCGCAGCAACTGAGGGAACAACCATGAACCAACGTAAACCCAACCGCAGCTTCATCCACGGGCTCCTCACCAACAAGAAAGCCTTGCTGGGAATGTCCGTGATGCTCGTCTTCATTGTCCTGGCTCTGCTGGCACCGGTGCTTTTCCCGGGTGACCCGTCCAGGATCACAGCCATGGCCTCCATGGAACCCGACGCAGAGCACCTGCTCGGCACCACCGCCAAGGGACAGGATGTTCTGGCGTTGACCATCCACGGTGCCCGCAGTTCACTGCTGGTGGGCCTCACCGTGGGCTTCGCGTCAACGTTCATCGGCATCCTGGTGGGCCTGGCCTCTGCCTACTTCGGCAAGTTCATCGACGAAGCCCTGTCACTGGTGACCAACGTCTTCTTGCTCCTGCCCGGCCTGCCCCTGCTCGTGATCCTTGCAGCGTTCCTGCCACCCGGCCTGGGCACAGTGATCCTGGTACTCATCGTGACGGGCTGGGCGGGATCGGCCCGCGTACTGCGCTCGCAGGCACTGTCCATCCGTTCCAAGGATTTTGTTGCTGCGGCCGTGGTCTCCGGGGAGAGGGCCGGCCGGATCATGTTCCGCGAGATCCTTCCGAACATGGCCTCGATCGTCATGGGCACCTTGCTGGCCTGCGTGATCTACGGCATCGGCGCCCAGGCCGGGCTGGAGTTCCTGGGACTTGGCGACGTCAGCACCGTCTCCTGGGGCAACAACCTGTTCTGGGCCGGAAACGAAGGCGCCCTGCTCACCGGAAGCTGGTGGGTGTTCGTACCCTCCGGTGTCTGCATCGCATTGGTCGCATTTGCCCTTGCCCTCATCAACTATGCCGTGGACGAGGTCACCAACCCGCGGTTGCGGAAGATCCGCAAGCCGATGACTCCAACCCCGGCAACGTCGTCCCCCGCGGAACCCGCCCTCGAAAGGAGCGCCGCCAAATGACCGTTTCCCAGGTTTCGTTCGGCTCCCACGAGCCCGTCCTCGACGTCAAGAACCTCACCGTCAAGTACGTCGGCGATACCCGCTCAACCACCGCCGTCGACCGTGTTTCCTTCAGCATCGGCACCGGCGAGGTGTTCGGCCTGGCGGGTGAATCGGGCTGCGGAAAGTCGACCATCGCCAACTCGATCATGCGGCTCCTTAAGGATCCCGCGAAGATCGACGGCGGCAGCATCTCCTTTGGCGGCAAGGACGTCCTGGCCATGAGCCCGGAAGAACTGCGTCGTTTCCGCTGGCAGGACGTGGCCATGGTGTTCCAGTCGGCCATGAACTCGCTCAACCCGGTGCTGACCATCGGCGAGCAGATCGTGGACATCTTCACCACGCACGCAGGCTACTCGCGCAAGGAATCGCTCCGACGGGCAGGAGAACTGCTGGAGCTTGTGCGGATCGACGCCGGACGCCTCAAGGCCTACCCACACCAGCTTTCCGGCGGGATGCGGCAGCGGGCGGTGATCGCCATGGCAGTAGCGCTGAAGCCGTCGCTGCTGATCCTCGACGAGCCCACCACCGCCCTGGACGTGGTGGTGCAGCAGGAGATCATGGCCCAGATCAAGGAACTCCAGCGCGAACTCGGCTTCTCCGTCCTCTTCATCACGCACGACATGTCCCTCATGGTGGAGCTCTCACACCGGATGGCCGTGATGTACGGCGGGCGGATCGTCGAAACCGCCAAAGCCCAGGACGTCTACGCCAACCCCCGCCACCCTTACACCCAGGCGCTGATGGGCGCGTTTCCGCCGCTTACCGGGCCGCGGGTTCCGCTCACAGGACTGCCCGACGGCGTGAAGTTCCGGAACATCCCCGACCTCACCGAGGCGGCACCCGGCCACCTCGTGGCACCGTTCGGTGCCGACACCGAAGCACCAGTCCTGGAAGGAGCGGCACGATGAGCCACTCGGTCCTGTCCACCCGCCGCCCCGACCTCGCGACAGGCACCCCTTCCCTCGAAGTCCGCGGACTCGGCAAGTCCTTCCCCATCGGCGGGTTGTTCTCGCGGCACTCCGTCAGGGCCCTGCACGGCGTGGACCTTGCCATCGGCCGCGGAGAAATCGTGGCGCTGGTGGGGGAGTCCGGTTCCGGGAAGAGCACCTTGGCCCGCTGCGTTGCCCGGCTGGAAAAACCGGGCGAAGGCGAGATCCTGCTGGACGGGGTGGACGTCCTCAAGCGCGACCGCTTCCAAGCCTCACGCGCTTACCGTTCACAGTTGCAGATGGTGTTCCAGGACCCGTTCGGTTCGTTGAATCCGGCGCACCGGATTGAACATTTCCTGCGGAGGTCCTTGGCGATCCACGGCAAGGGCGGCTCCGGCAAGGGTTCCCGCCGCGGTTCCGAGGCCGCGATCCAGCATCGCCTTGAAGAACTCATGACCATCGTTGGCCTGCAGGCGGACATGCTGCATTCCTACCCGCACGAACTCTCCGGCGGCCAGCGGCAACGCGTCGCAATCGCGCGGGCGCTCGCGGTGGAACCCCAGGTGATCCTCGCCGATGAGCCCACCTCCATGCTTGACGTCTCGGTCCGGATCGGTGTGCTGAACCTGATGCGGAAACTCCGCGACGAGCAGGGCATCTCCATGCTTTACATCACGCACGACCTCGCGTCGGCCCGCTACCTCGCGGACCGGACCGCGGTGATGTTCGCCGGTGAGCTCGTGGAGGAGGGCGAGTCCCTGGACCTGCTGGCCAACCCCGCCCACCCGTACACCCAGCTGCTGGTCTCTGCCGTTCCCGATCCCGCCCGTGCCGGATCCTATGATCCCGTCCGGCGAGCCGAACTTCGCCGTGCCGTCATGGCTTCCACCTCGTGCGCCTTCGACGGCGACCCCCACCAGCAGTGCTCGGCTACCGAACCCGTCCGGCACCAGGTAGGCGACCCCGCCAACCGCCACTGGGTGCGTTGCCACCTGTACCGCCCAAGCGCAGGCGCGGGTGGCCACGCGCTGGCGACAGAACCTGCCGTGGACGACCCGGCGTCCGGCACCGCCGCGGCTGGCGCACCCACGGCCGGCAGCGCCGCCCAACCCGGCCACCCGGCGTCGAACCTTAACGAACAGAAGGCTTCCGCATGACTGAACTGACCCACCCGCTCGCCACCGTCCCGCGGAACGAGTTGCTTGCCCGCGCCGAGGCCGACCCCCTCCGGCCACGCTTCCATTTCGTGTCCCCGGCCGGCTGGCTGAACGACCCCAACGGCGTCAGCCAGTGGAACGGCACTTATCACCTCTTCTACCAGTACAACCCGGAGGGCGCGTTCCACCACCGGATCCATTGGGGCCACGCCACCAGCACGGACCTGGTTACGTGGACGGACCAGCCGGTGGCACTGGAACCGTCGGCGGGTCCGGACGCCGACGGCTGCTGGTCCGGCGTGTTGGTGAACGACGGCGGCACGCCCACCTTGGTCTATTCGGGCCGCGTCGGCGAGCACGAACTGCCGTGCGTTGCCGTGGGATCTCCGGACCTGCTCACGTGGACCAAGGTTCCGGAAAACCCTGTCATTTCGGCTCCTCCGGCAGGTGTGGACATCACCGCTTACCGGGACCACTGTGTGTGGCGGGAGGGCGCCGTCTGGCGTCAGCTGGTGGGGTCGGGCATCCGCGGGCGTGGTGGGACGGCGTTCCTGTACGAGTCCACTGACCTGCGTTCGTGGGAGTATGTGGGGCCGCTGTTCATCGGCGACGCATCGCAGGGAGATCCCGCGGATACGGACTGGACCGGGACCATGTGGGAATGCGTGGACCTGTTCCGGGCGGACGGTTCGGCGTTTGGATCCCTTGCGGTGGACGGCTCGCCGGACGTGCTGGTCTTTTCCGCGTGGGACGACGGCGATACGCGCCACCCGCTGTACTGGACCGGACGCTACTCCGGGGATTCGTTCGAGCCCTCGGGCCTGCACCGCTTGGACTTTGGTGGCCGTTTCTTCTACGCCCCGCAGTCTTTCCTGGACGAGTCGGGCCGACGCATCATGTTCGGCTGGCTGCAAGAAGGCCGGAGCGATGCCGCCATGGTGGAGGCCGGGTGGTCCGGCGTGATGAGCCTGCCGCGTGTGACCAGCCTTGCGGACGACGGGACGCTGCGCTTCGCCCCGGTTCCGGAGCTCGAGTCGCTGCGACGGGACCACGTGAGTGTGACTGGCCGCGTGCTGGTGGGTGCGGGAACGCCGCTGGAAACCGGGGTTGCCGGGAACCAGTTGGATCTGGAACTCGACGTGCAGTTGGCCCCTGGCGCGGTGCTGCGGCTGGGTGTGCTGGGGTCCCGCGACCCTAAGTCCGGCGTCCCGGGGGAGCGGGATGGCGCTGAGGAGACGGTGATCGAGCTCAGTCGTGGGCACGAAGGCGTCGGCACCCTTCGCCTCGACCGCACCCGCAGCAGCCTGGACGCCGCCGTGGATGTGGAGGACAAGTCGGGGCCCGTTTCGATGCCCGATGGCAGGGTGAAGCTGCGCGTCCTGGTGGACCGTTCCGCCGTCGAAATCTTCGCCAACGGCAAGCCCCTCACGGCACGCATTTACCCGACGCTGGGTGGCGGGCACGTAAGTCTCTCCGCCACGGAGGGAACAGTCCGCCTCCTGAGCTTCGATGCCTGGACCATGGCCGACATCTGGACCCCCGACATCCAAACCACCCCCGACATCACCACCCCCGACATCCAAGGAGGCCCCCGCACCCTCTTCCCATAGGACCAACGCTCTCTCACCTTTTCGACGTTCCCGGGGAACGCTCGCTCACCTACCGCGATCAAAGGCGATCTGAATGCACACACCCAAGGTAAACAGGAAGATAGTTGCCGGCCTCACAGCGGCAGTCCTGGGTGTCGGGATCGTGGGGACGGGGGTCACTGCTCCGGCGGTGGCCCTCAACCCCTCGCCCGTCACCCTCAACAGCACCACCAGTCCCATCCCGGACGCCGTCGGCGTCACCGGGTCGTGGACCCGGACAGCGCAAGGCGGGTACACCGCCGTCGCGCCTTCGGGGCAGAACGCGGCCGCCACCAGCGAGCAAGTGGTGGCCGGTACCGCCCGTTACACCGCCTCGGTAAAGATCGACGCCGGCAGCCCATTTGGCGTGGGTGCGCTTCTGTTCCGCACAACTCCGGACGCCAGCGCGGGATACGCGGCGACGATCGATCCCAACCTCGATCGTGTGCGGCTGTTCGACCTCGCAGACGGCCAGGATATTGTGGCGCCCGTGCCGTTGCCGCTGAACACGGGGCAGCCATACACAGTGGATGTCCATGTGGATGGTCCGCGGATCTACGTTGCCGTGGATGGCGTGGCACGGATTGACACCACGGATCTCCGATACGAGTCCGGCCGCGTGGGACTTCATGCGTTCAACGGCACAGTAGCGTTCGGCACTCCTGGCGTCAGGACAGTTGACGCCAACGTGAACGGCTGGAGCCTCACCAGCAATGGCTGGTCCGCCACGGCCACCGGCTTCAAGGGCGCTGCACCGGCAAACACCAACATCCGAGCCATCGCCACCGGCCAGTCGCCAACGGACGTCGACTTTTCCACAGATATCCAGGTCACGTCCCAATACGGCGTCGGCACGGTCCTCTTTCGAACCAACGCCGCCGGAACCGCGGGCTACGCCGCAGAAGTGGACCCGAACGCGGGCAGGCTCCGTCTCTTCCGGGTCTCGGACAACGCCACGCTGGGCACCTTCGCAACGACCATCACGCTCAACCAGGTCTATCGCTTGCGGGTCACGGCGTTGGGCAATCAGTTGGCGGTGCACTGGCAGACGGACTTCCTGGACCCGAACGGCGCCACTCCCGCCATCACGGCAACTGATTCGACACAGGCCGCCGGACACGTGGGCCTGGGCTCCTATAACGGGACCGCCGTGTTCCAGAGCATGACGCTTCGCGGTCTGGAGACGTCCCTTCAAGGTTGGCGCACGTCGTCGGGTTCGTGGGAGCCGGATGCCGCTGGCATGCGCGCCACGGTGGCGAGCGGCACCGCGGTGCGGTTCGTCCCGTCGGTGGCGCCCGACGTCGTTGCCTCCTTGGACGTTACCGTCACCTCCCCGGCGACTGCTTCGGTTGTGGCCCGCAGCGGTACCGACGGTACCGGCGGCCTGGAACTGAAACTCGACCCGGGCGCCGGAAAGGCGAGGCTCTACAACAGGGCGACACCGGCGCTTCTGACCGAGGGGACCTTGCCCGCCCACAGCTTCAAGGCGGGGCAACTCAACCGCGTGCAGTTCACGGTCCGCGGTACGGAGGCTTCGGCACTGATTAATGGCACACCCGTGCTAAATGGGACAGTTCCGGCGGCCACAGGCGCGGGAACCGCCCTGCTGGCCACCGGAACCGCTTGGTTCCAGAACGTCCGCGCGGACAACGTGGACCAGTACATGAACGGCCTCTACCAGCCCGGATACCACTACACGCAGAACTCGGGGAACAGCTCCGACCCCAACGGCCTGGTGTTTTACGACGGTGAATACCACCTCTTCCACCAGGACCGTGGCCGTTGGGCGCACGCCGTCAGCGCGGACCTGATGCATTGGAAGCAGTTGCCCATCGCCTTGCCGCACATGGCGGCGGGGGAGTCGTGGTCCGGCTCAGCGGTGGTGGATGCATCCAACGCGAGCGGCCTGTTCCCTGGCGGCTCCGGACTCATTGCCTATTACACGAGCTTCAACCACGACGCATGGAACGGAAACCCGTCCGTCCGCGCCGCCTACAGCAAGGACAAGGGCCGCACCTGGCAGACCGTCCAGGCGGCTCCCGTGGTGGAGAACCCTGGCGGCCCTAACGGGGGCTGGGACTTCCGCGATCCCAAAGTCACCTGGGATGCGGCCTCCAACAAGTGGGTCATGGTGGTGGCCGGCGGGGACCATATCCGCTTCTACTCCTCCACAGATCTCATCCACTGGACGTTCGCCAGTACCTTTGGCTATGGCGACTGGGTCCGCGGCGGCGTGTGGGAATGCCCCGACTTCTTCGAACTCCCTGTGGAGGGACAGTCCGGCGTAAAACGCTGGGTCCTGTGGTGGAGCACCGGGGCGGTCCGTGCCACGAACGGTTCGGCAGCGCAGTACGTCACGGGCACATGGAACGGCACGTCCTTCACCCCGGACACACCCGCCTCCACGGTGCTCCAGGCTGACCACGGACGCGACTACTACGCCGCGATGAGCTTCTTCGGCGCACCGGACAACCGGCGGATCATGCTCGGATGGATGTCCAACTGGGACTACGCCTTCAGCCCGCCTACGGGCCGCTGGAACGGGCAGCTGTCAGTGCCGCGCGAGATCAAGCTTGTGGATATCCCGGGCACGGGGCTCCGGTTGACCCAGGCTCCCATTGTGGAGGAAGAGTCACTCCGATCCAACACCTGGCAGACGGCCGATGTCACGGTAACCCCAACCTCAGGCAACGCGCTCGCGAATGCCTCCGGCCGGTCCTTCGAGCTCGAAGCCGAGGTGGGAGTTCCTTCCTCCGGCGGTGCGACGTCCTTCACGTTCGGGCTCCGGAAGGGCACCGGTTCAACCGGCGCCCAGGAGACCCGTGTGACGTACGACGCCGGTGCTGCCGCCATCACGGTGGATCGCGGAACCGCCGGGCGGGAGGACTTCACCCGGTACTTCGCAGGTTCAGCGGCGGACAACACCACCGCACCCTGGGCCTCCAGCACCGTCGGATCCGAGCGGAGGGTCAAACTGCGGATCCTCGTAGACGCATCTTCGGTGGAGGTCTTCGGCGGAAACGGCACTGCAGCCATCACGTCGCTGATCTTCCCGGACCCGTCGTCCACAGGGCTGTCCTTCTCCGCAACGGGTGGGAATGCGCGGCTGGTGTCCGTCAAAGTACACCAGCTCAGCGACACTGCCCGCCTGACCACGGCGCCGCCGTCGAACGTTCTGCCCCAAGCGACCGGAACGGCCCGCCACAACCTCGGCTCCTACGCCGTGGTTCCCGCTGGAAAGTGGGAAAGCTCGGGCGCTGGACTGGCAGGGACGTTCGACAAGGACTCCACGGCCATGAGTTCGTCGTCCTACAGCAACGTGCGCCTGCAGGCCACCGTGCGGTTCGGCGGCGAACCGTTCAACGGCGAGCTGCTCAACCGGGACCTGGCTCCGGAGAAGGGGTACGGCGGCGCGGGCTCGGTGCTGCTCAGATCCTCGGCGGACGGTTCCAGCGCGTACTACGTGAACCTGGACCCGAACCTCCGCGAGGTGCGCGTGTTCAAGCTGGTCAACGGAGTGTTCAATGTGATCGCGGGTGTTCCGGCGGCGCTGAGCCATGGGGTGGGGTACGCGCTGGACGCCTCCGTCAACGGGAGCCGGATCACGGTATCCGTCGATGGCGTGCAGCTCCTTGACGTGACGGACTCAGCACTTGGCTCAGGGAAAGTCGGCGTGAACGTGTTCGACGGGCGTGCCGCGTACCAAGACGTCGTGGTGACCGCGCTGCCGTAGCCACCCATTTCGTTGGTTCGCTGCGTACTGTGCCGTGCGCGCGGCACAGTACGCAGCAAGACCACGAATCGGACAGCTCGGGCAACGCGGGGAGTTACACCGCGTCCAGATCCGTCTCCAGCAACTTCACCAGCGTGTCCAAGGCCGCGTCTGCACCATCGCCCTCGGCCCGCAGCACCACGACGTCGCCCTTCGCGGCCCCGAGCGTCATGAGCGAAAGGATGCTGGCGGCGTCGAGGGCTTCATCGGCGGGCTCGCCCTGCATGGCGATCGTGACGTCCACGGGCTGCTCTCCCGCTGCCTCCGCGAAGAGTGCGGCGGGACGGGCGTGCAAGCCGGAGCTGCTGGCGATGGTGGCTGTGCGTTCGGGCATGGGTTTCTCCTTGATGACGAAACAAACAGAGGTTAAAGGCCGAGCTCCTCGAGCACGGGAAGCTTGGCACGGACCCAATCGCGGGCCTCGGTTGCGCTGGGCGCGGATAGGGCCAGCCGGGCGAGTTCCTGCGCCTGCTCCAGCGTGACAGTCTTCAGCACGGTCCCGACGGCGGCCAGGGACCGCGCGGTCATGGACAGCGTGCTGACACCCAGGCCCGTGAGTACGACGGCGAGGGCCGGGTCCGCGGCAGCCTCGCCACAGACTCCCACAGGCTTCGGACTGCTCCCGCGCCCGGACGCTTCGAGGGCAGCGCCTTCCACAGTGAGCTGTACGAGCCGGAGCACGGCTGGTTGCCACGGAGTGTTGAGTTCGGCGAGCGGGCCGAGTTGCCGGTCGGCGGCCATGGCGTACTGCGTGAGGTCGTTGGTTCCGAGCGAAGCGAATCCGACTTCCCTCAACACTGTGGCGGCGGTCAATGCGGCCGAGGGTACCTCCACCATGACCCCCGGTGTGCGGATGCCGGCCGCGGCACACAATGAAGCGAACCGGCCGGCTTCCTCAGCAGTGGAGATCATGGGAGCCATGACCCACACGTCGGCCTCGGATTCGGACGCCGCACGCGCAATCGCCGAGAGTTGGCGTTCCAAAACACCGGGCGTGGTGAAGTCCGTACGGTATCCGCGGACGCCCAGTGCAGGGTTGGGTTCAGTGGAGTCCGTGAGGAAGGGGAGTGGCTTGTCCGCGCCCGCGTCCAACGTCCGCAGGACCACCTTCTTGCCCGGGAATGCATCGAACACGGCCTTGTACGCTGCGGCTTGCTCGTCCACGGAGGGCTCGGTGTCCCGTTCCAGGAAACAGAATTCAGTGCGGAACAGGCCAACACCCTGGGCGCCAAGGCCTGCAGCTGCCACGGCGTCCTTGGCACCTCCGACGTTGGCAAGGAGCGGCACCAAGTGGCCGTCCGCCGTCGTGCCGTTTCCGTCAAAGGACGCCAGCGTAGCGGAAGTTTCCGCCCAAGCGGCGGCAGCAGAGCGCTGTTCCTCGGAGGGCGATACGGCCACAAAACCTGCAGCGCCATCCACGTAAACCTCGGAGCCGTCAGCAATCGAGTCGACACCGTGGGCTGCGACAACTGCAGGGAGCCCAAGGGAGCGCGCGATGATCGCGGTGTGCGACTGCGGTCCGCCACCGGACGTCACCAATGCCAGCACCAGGCCGGGGTCCAAGGTTGCGGTGTCGGCAGGAGCGAGGTCTTCGGCCACGAGGATGAATGGCGTTGTCGACGAAGGGATACCCGGTGCAGGAACTCCACGAAGCTCGGCCACGATTCGGGCCCGAACGTCCAGCACGTCGGTGGCGCGCTCGGCCATGTAGCCGCCCAGGTTGTGCAGCATTTCGGAGACAGAGGCGCCGGCTTCCCAGATGGCCCGTTCCGGGGAAGAGCCCGCGTTGATCAATTTGGTGGCGGACTTCAGAAGCATGGTGTCCTTAGCCATGAGGGCGGTGGCCTCGAGGACGGCTTTGCCGTCGCCGGTCGCGCCGTCTGCCCGGCGTTTCAGCTCGTCATGGACGGATTGTGCTGCGGCTTTCAAACCCGCGACGGCGTCTTCCGGACTGGCGGCTGCGGCCAACCGCTCTCCCGACGGCGGTTCGCTCACCGGTTTGGGCATTTGGCGAACAGAACCGATGATGCGGCCTGGGCTTACCCCTACTCCTTGGAAATTCTGCACTGAATCCTCTGTTCCTGCTGGTTGGTCAAGACCCGCCGGCTACGGCACCGAGAGCCTGTGAAGAAAGCCTACAAATTTCTGTTGTGAGCCACTTCATATAGCAACGCTATAGGTGCTAGGGTAGCGGTTATGAGTTTCGATGACCAGCTTCCGCCCAAAATTCGGTTGCTCCGTGCAGCTGCCGAATTGCTGGCGAATTCGGAGGGGTCAGCGGTCTCTACGCGCCAGATCACCAAGCTTGCCGGGGTCACGGCGCCAACGCTCTATCACCACTTCGGCGACAAAGAAGGGCTGTTCGACGCCGTCGTTTCAGCCGGCTTTGAAGAGTACGTGGCGGGGGAGCGCGATTTTGCACCGTCCGGGGAGCCCTTGGAAGACGTCCGGCGGATGTGGGACAACCACGTCCAGTTCGGCCTCACCCAACCCCATCTGTATCTGGTGATGTTCGGCAACATCCGTCCGGAAAGCCGCCCTGCGATCGTGGCTGACGCTGAGGCGCTCCTGGAGGAAATGCTGAACAAGGCCGCTATCGCCGGTCAGATCAACGTGCCGCCCCGCGAAGCGGCACGCAGCATCCTCGCGGCCAACGTGGGCGTTACGCTCATGCTCATCGCCGAACCGGTGGAAGAGAGGAACCTCGAGCTCTCAACGATGACCCGGGATTCCATGATCTTTGCCGTCTCCACGGAAACCGCCCGTGGCGCCGCAGCGGAGGACTCCGGCAAGTCCTCGGTAGTTGTTGCGGCAATCGCCCTGAATGCGGCACTGCAGGCCTCGCATTCGGACCAATTATCCAGCTCTGAATTGAAGCTCTTCCTTGAGTGGCTTCACCGTATTTCCAGCAGCTCCTAAAGCTGTTCTCTCTCGATCTATATCGACTGACCCCGCGCCGCCGCGGGACACACGTTAGGAATTCACATGGCAACAGAGACCGTTGCGAAGCCTCGCACCAGCCTGCGCGTTGGCGTCCAAAAGTTCGGAACCTTCCTGTCCGGGATGATCATGCCCAACATCGGCGCGTTCATCGCCTGGGGCCTGATCACGGCCCTGTTCATCGAGAAGGGCTGGATTCCAGTAGCCGAGTTGGGCGGCTTCGGCACCGACGCCGAGGGAGCCAAGAATGTGGGCATTGTCGGCCCCATGGTTACGTACCTGCTTCCGATCCTGATCGCCTACACCGGCGGCCGGATGGTCTATGACGTCCGGGGCGGCGTGGTGGGTGCCATCGCCACCATGGGTGTCATCGCGGGCACGGACGCGCCGATGTTCATCGGTGCCATGATCATGGGTCCCTTGGGTGGATGGACCATGAAGCAGATCGACCGCCTGTGGGAAGGCAAGATCCGGCCCGGCTTCGAAATGCTGGTGAACAACTTCTCGGCCGGTATCTGGGGTGCCGCGTTGGCGTTGGCCGGTTTCTACGGTCTTTCCTGGATTGTTCAGCGTTTCACCGAGGGAGCCGGAGCTGTTGTCGGGTTCCTCGTCAACAACGGCCTGCTTCCCCTCACCAGCATCTTCATCGAGCCTGCCAAGGTCCTCTTCCTCAACAACGCCATCAACCATGGGGTGCTCACGCCGCTGGGAATCCAGCAGTCGCTGGAGCAGGGCAAGTCCATCCTGTTCCTGCTGGAGGCCAACCCCGGCCCGGGCTTCGGCATCCTGCTGGCGTACATGTTCTTCGGCCGCGGTGCTGCCAAGGCCTCGGCACCCGGCGCCGCAGTGATCCACTTCCTCGGTGGTATCCACGAGATTTACTTCCCGTACGTCCTGATGAAGCCGATCCTGATCCTCGCTGCCATCGGCGGCGGCATGACCGGCATTGCAACCCTGGCCATTACCAACTCCGGCCTCGTGGCTCCGGCAGCGCCAGGTTCCATCATCGCCGTGCTCGCGCAGACGTCCCGGGACAGCTACATCGGCGTGATTCTCGCGGTGGTCCTTGCCACCACGGTTTCCTTCCTGATCGCGTCCCTCATCCTGCGCACGTCCAAGAACAGGGGCGAGGAAGATCTGTCAGAGGCCACGGCCCGGATGGAAGCCATGAAGGGCAAGAAGAGCTCCGTCTCCTCGACCCTCGTGGGCGACCGTGCTGAGCGCAGCGACGTGGCGGTCCTCACCCGCCCCGTCCAGAACATCGTCTTCGCCTGTGACGCCGGCATGGGCTCGAGTGCCATGGGTGCCTCCGTACTCCGCAACAAGATCAAGGCGGCGGGCTTCCCGGACGTCAAGGTCACCAACTCGGCCATTGCAAACCTGAACGATACGTACGACGTCGTGGTCACACACCAGGACCTCACCGAGCGCGCGCAGCCGCGAACCAGCAGCGCCGTGCACTACTCGGTGGACAACTTCATGAACAGCCCCAAGTACGACGAAATTGTGGAGCTTGTGAAGACCAGCAACACCGAGGGGCCGGCCGCGGCACACCCCACCGGTGCTGCCGAAGCAACAGCAGCCCCCAGCCACGGCGCGCATGCCGCTGAGCCGACTGCCGCCGTCGGGGGCAAGGGAGTCCTGCTCCGCGAAAGTGTGGTCCTGAACGGAAAGGCGCGTGACCGCGACACCGCGATCGACGAAGCAGGGCAGCTCCTGCTGGACCGCGGCGCCGTGGATGTCAGCTACGTCCACGCGATGCACGAACGCGAGGAATCCGTGTCAACGTACATGGGCAGCTTCCTGGCCATCCCGCACGGCACCAACGACGCCAAGGAGCACATCAAGCATTCGGCTGTGTCGATCGTCCGCTACCCCGAGGGTATCGATTGGGGCGGCAAGCAGGTGAAGTTCGTGGTCGGCGTCGCTGGCCTCAACAATGAGCACCTCCACATCCTCTCCTCCATTGCCAAGATCTTCACCAACAAAGCCCAGGTTGCCCAGTTGGAGGAGGCCACCACGGTTGAGGAAGTCCTGGAGCTGTTCGGAAAGGTCAACGCATAGTGAAGGCGGTCCATTTTGGGGCGGGCAACATCGGACGCGGATTCGTGGGGCTCCTGCTGCACGAGGCCGGCTACGAGGTGGTGTTCGCGGATGTGGCGGACGCCTTGATCAGCCAGTTGGCATCCGCGAGCAGCTACGACGTTCATGAGGTGGGCGAGAACCCCGCGGTCAAGACCGTGGACGGGTTCCGCGCCCTGAACTCCGGTACGCAGGAAGACGCCGTTGTTGAAGAGATTTCGACGGCGGATGTGGTCACCACGGCGGTGGGGCCGCACATCCTGAAGTTCGTGGCACCCGTGATCGCCCGCGGGCTGGCCGCACGCTCCGCCGAGTTGCCTCCCCTGCAGGTCATGGCATGCGAGAACGCGATCAACGCCACGGACCTCCTGCACCAGGAAATCAAGGCTGCCTGGGACGAATCGGCTGGTGAGTTGGACGCCGTCGCGGTTTTTGCCAACACTGCTGTGGACCGCATCGTGCCCAACCAGGCTCCCGGGCAGGGTCTGGATGTCACGGTGGAGACGTTCTACGAGTGGGTGATCGACCGCACTCCGTTCGGCGACAATGCCCCGCGCATTCCGGGGGCCACGTTTGTGGATGAGCTGGGCCCGTACATTGAGCGCAAACTGTTCACTGTGAACACCGGGCATGCTTCCGCAGCGTACTTCGGGTATGCCGCAGGGCTTGGGAAGATCTCGGATGCCATGGCCGAGCCTTCCGTTGCGGCGAAGGTCCGGGCTGTCCTGGAGGAAACCAAGGAGCTGCTGGTGGCGAAGCACGGTTTCGTCGAAGCGGAGCAGGAGGCCTATGTGCAGAAGATCCTGTCGCGCTTCACCAACCCGTACCTGCCCGACACCGTGGTGCGTGTTGGCCGTGCTCCGCTGCGGAAGTTGGGCCGGCATGAGCGGTTTGTCGGGCCAGCGGCGGAACTCGCCGAGCGCGGAGTTACCCCGGTTGCGTTGCTTGAGGCCATGTCTGCTGCCCTTCGATTCGACGACGGATCGGACGACGAAGCCGTGGAGCTCACCAACATGCTGGCCGAACTCGATGCTGCCGAACTGGTGGAGCGGGTCACCGAACTGACGCCGGCCCACCCTTTGTTCCCGGCGCTGCAGAAGCTCGTGGAGGACCGCCAAGCCGAAGCCTGATCGCTCTCTCATGGTTGGCCGGGTTTTTGGGGTCGCTCTCTCACGGTTGGCCGGGTTGCGGTCGTATGGTTTTCTGAGACAGCTTGATGGGAGATTCGTTTCAGATGTCCACGCCCAGAAGAAAATATGATGCCGTGTTTCGTGAGGAAGC
>NZ_JBFBGW010000027.1:0-40983 GCF_040684895.1 Paenarthrobacter sp. NPDC089322 | reverse complement strand
AAGCTCGTGGAACAGTGCACCTACCCGCTCACGGGCGTCGGCTGCGTCACCCGCGTCTACACCGATAAAGCAGTGTTCCTCACCGGCCCCGACGGCGTCACCGTGCGGGAAACGTTCGGCTGCACGTTCGAGGAAATCCAGGAGCTCGTACCCCTACCCCTGAAAAAGGCAGAGTAACGCCAACTACGATTGGTAACCATGACCGACTCCGCAGTGACCCCGCAGGCCAGCGACCAGTACGTGCAGTCGTTGGCCCGGGGTCTTGCCGTGATCCGGGCGTTCGACGCGAACAACCCGGTGATGACCCTCAGCGAAGTCGCAGCCCGTACGGACCTGACTCGCGCCACGGCCCGGCGCTTCCTGCACACACTCGTTGAGCTCGGCTATGTCCGTACCGATGGCAAGACGTTCGCGCTGACGGCCAAGGTGCTGCAACTGGGTTACTCGTACCTTTCGGCCTTGTCCCTGCCGCAGCTCGCCCAGCCCCACCTTGAAGAATTAAGCCTGAAACTCGGGGAGTCAACGTCCGCAGCTGTCTTGGACGGGCAGGACATTTTCTACGTGGCACGCGTGGCCACCAAGCGCATCATGAACGTCGGCATCACGGTGGGCACCCGTTTCCCCGCGTACGCCACGTCGATGGGCCGGGTGTTGCTTGCCGGCCTGCCCCCGGCCAAGCTTGAGGCCTACCTGGCGAAGGCCGAACTGAAAGCCCTCACCCCGCGAACCGTCGCCAGCGCAGCCGACTTAAGGGCCGCCGTCGAGCTTGTCCGGAAACAGGGCTGGTGCTTGCTGGACCAAGAGCTGGAACTGGGCCTGATGTCTATCGCCGCGCCGGTGCACAACCACAACAACGGCGATACGGTTGCCGCGATCAACGTATCCTTGCAGGCCCAGGCGGTCGCTGCGCAGCCCGAGGGCTATCTGGACTCAGTGCGTAAGGCCGTGGTGGCTACGGCGGATGCGATCTCCCAGGACGTCTCCGCCAAGCACTGACCCAAGTAGGTCGCAGCAGAGCGCGTTTTCAGCGGTCAAAACGCGCTTAACTGCGACCCAGTTGGGGGGAGGGAGCCTACTTCCGGATCCCCGCCAACCGCGTCTCCAGGATCCGTCGCACGAGCGAGTCCGGCACGGGATTGTCCGCAGAAAACCGGAGCGTGCCTGGTGACCATGAATAGCCGCCCAGCTCCTCGGACATTTCCGGCAGGATCTGCCCGCTGAACGGATACAGGGCCAGGTGCTTTTTCGTCTCCTGCACGCTGAGGAATCCCTTGCCGTCCACAAGCAACGCGGGCATGCCGTAACTGACGCCTTCTTCGGCGTCGGGCGCGAGTTCCCGGGCTATCGATACAATCCGCTCCAACAGCGCGCGGTTACCCGGGCTGACGTTCTCCAAATACTCGGTAACGGTTCCCATAGGGATATGGTGCGCCACCAGCCGGGAATTTGAGTACAGGACCGCCGTTGAACGCGCCGGAAGGCTACGTGCGCTGCGATAGATTGAGGATGTTGCCCTCGCTGTCCAGGAACCAGGCGGACTTTCCCCAGTCGTTCGTGGCCACGCCGTTCTCTGTCTTCAGGCCTGGGAAATCGTAGTCCTCAAAGACGACGCCGCGGCTACGCAGTTCCTCCATCTCCCGTTCCAGGTTGTCCGTTTCCCAGCCCATCTGGGTGTTCTTGGCCGAACCGGCGTTCTCGGTTTGATAAATCAGGAAGCCGGTACCCTTGCCGCACCGGTACAACAGGCTGCCCTCCTCCATGGAGTCGGAAGGGTCAAGTCCCAGCTTGTCACGATAGAAGTCCTTCGCCCGGTTGATGTCCTTCGCGGCGAGGACGGACATGATCTCCAGATCCTTTAGCATGATGGTTCCCTTTGTTCGCCAGCTTTGAGGGCGACAGGGTTCTGACACCCTCAGGGCAATTATGGAACCGAACTCCGGCTGCGGAAATAGCTGCCGCAGCTCTTACCGCTCCGGAATCACCGCGATGCCCTGGATTTCGATCATCGCTTCCTTTTGCCACAATCGCGTGACGCCAATGCCCGCCATCGCGGGGTACTGCGAGCCGGCCATTTCGCGCCAGATGCGTCCGATTTCGCGCCCGTTGGCCATGTAGTCGTCCACGTCCGTGAGGTAGATGGTTACGTTGACGAGGTCCTCGGGCTGTCCCCCGGCCTCGCGCAGAGTGGTGAGCACGTTGGTGAACGCCTGGGTGAACTGCTCCACGATGCCGCCGGGAACGATGTTCATGTCCTTATCCAACGCCGTCTGTCCGCCCAGGAACACGGTGTTTCCGGCGAGCATGCCGTGCGCGAACCCTGACGGCTTGGGCAGTGACTCCGGGTTGATGGTCTTGTGCGCCATGTTGTTCCTCCTCGGTTGTGGCAATCGCAAGAAATTCGAAAAAGCCTCTGTGCAGATCATTTCTGCCGTGCTACGTTGAGCATATGTGACGATCGTAAAAAAGTCGACACATCGAAACTCGAAGGGAACCAGCAATGAAACTTGCCACTCTGCGAACCGGCAGCGGAAGTACGACGGCGGCACTCGCCACGGGCGAGGGCACCTACCTCGCGCTTCCGGCCAGTGACGTTGGCGCACTCCTTGGCCACGAAAATTGGCGGGCCATTGCGGAAGCAGCAGACGGAGAGGCCATCAGCAACCCTGACTTCGCACCGCTGCTGCCCAACGCCGGCAAGGTGATCTGCTGCGGCTTGAACTACGGCGACCACATCCAGGAGATGGGCCGTGACCTTCCCGAATACCCGACGCTTTTCGCGAAGTACGCGGATACCCTCATCGGTGCCAACGACGCCGTGGAGGTACGCGGCAGTGCCCGTGTCGACTGGGAGGCCGAGCTGGCTGTCGTGGTTGGTTCCGAGCTGTACCAAGCGGACGAGCACCAGGCCCGCGAGGGTATCGCCGGGTACACCGTGGCCAACGATGTGTCCATGAGGGACTGGCAGAACCGGACGCTGCAGTGGTTCCAGGGCAAGGCCTGGGACGCCACTACCCCCGTGGGACCCGCCATGGTCACTCCCGATGAGGCTGGCGAAGAATTCCAGGTCCGCGGCTACGTCAACGGCGAGCTCGTCCAGGACGGCAACACGCGCACCCTCGTGTTCGGCCCGGCGCAACTGCTGTCCTACATCTCGCAATTCACCGTCCTCCGCCCGGGAGACCTCGTCCTCACGGGAACACCCGGGGGAGTGGGCATGGGCATGACCCCGCCGCGCTTCCTGCAGGACGGCGACACCCTCACCACTGAAATCGACGGCATCGGTCGGCTGGAAAACCAGTTCCGGATCCACGCATCAGTAACCGCCCAAGCGTAAAGAAGCACAAAGGAGAAACCCATGAGCCAGGCCACCACCGAATACCGCCTCGAAGGCGACAACTCCATCTACGCCCAGCCCAACGGCAAAGTGGTCCCCGTCGTCACACGTGCGGGCGAAGAAGACACCAACACCATGCAGTCCGGTGACTGTGTCCGAGTCTCCGGAGTCAGCATCCAGCACACCCCGGCAACCAAGATCTGGTTCGGCCAGGTGTCCAACACTCCCGGCTACCGTTCCCTTCCGCACCACCACGGTGAAGCAGAAACCGGCGGCTACGTCCTCCGCGGCCATGGCCGGATCTATTTCGGCGAGAACTACAGCGAGTTCATCGACATGAAGGCCGGCGACTGGGTCTTCGTGCCCCCGTTCATGCCGCACGTCGAGGCGAACATGTCCGTCACGGAAGAGCTCGTGTGGCTGACCGCCCGCACCCCGGAAAACCTCGTGGTCAACCTCGAGGACGTCCCGGACGAAACCCTCGCCGACTACCGCCGGGCATAACCATGATCACGGGAACCCTGACCTCGGAGACGTTCCTCCAGGCCGTTGACCTCACAGCCACCAAGGCGCAGGTCTTTGACGAAGCGTATGAGGCCACCACGCAGTACGTTCCGTGGCCCAAGGCTTACGGTGGAGACATGGTGGCCCAGGCCGCAGCAGCGATGATGCGCTCGGTGGATGCTGACCGGCAGCTCCACTCGATGCACAGCTACTTCATGCGTCCGGTGGATATCGGTTCCACGGTCCGCTACGAAGTGGAGCGGCTGCGGGACGGGCGGGGCTACTCCACCCGCACGGTCCGGGGGTTCCAGAACGGCAAGCCCGTCTATGCCGCGATGGGCTCGTTTCAGGTTCCCGAAAGCGGACCGGACTTCCAGCCTGAGGCGCCTGCCGTCGTCGAGCCTGAATCGCTGCGCTCCGCAGCCGAAGTGCTGGCCGGCATCGAAGGCGCCGCGGCGGACTATTGGGGAACCGGCCGTAGTTTCGATATGCGGCATATTCCTGGACCGGTATATGTCGAGTTGGAAGGCGGGACGGCACCTCAACAGGCCATCTGGATCAAAGCGTTTGACTCACTCCCCGATGACGCCAACCTCCAGCGCACGGCCCTCGCCTACGTGTGTGACTACACCATCCTCGAACCTCTCCTTCGGGTGAACGGCCTCACTTGGTCCACACCCGGACTCGCCACAGCAAGCCTTGACCACTCCATGTGGTTCCACCGCGACGGCCGCGTGGATGACTGGGTGCTCTACGCCCAGGAAGCCATCTCCGGCCAGAGCAACCGCGGCCTCGCAATGGGCCGTTTCTTCGACCGGCAGGGAAGGCTCCTCGCCACTGTCGCCCAAGAAGGCATGATCCGCGCCTGACCCCACCATCCCCAGCACCAACGACGCACCACTGAAAGGAACGGCCATGAGCATGTTGCCATCGGCCCATGTGGACACGTTCACCCGCGACCACTTGCCGCCCGCCGAAACCTGGCCGGCGCTCGAATTCACCCTCCCCGAATTGAACTACCCGGACCGGCTCAACGCCGCAGCCGTACTGATCGACGACGCTGTCGCCCGGTACGGTGCCGACCGCCCGGCCCTCCGCACTCCCGACGGCGTTGTCTGGACGTACGGCGAGCTCCAAACGCGCTCCAACCAGGTTGCCCAGGTCCTCACCGAAGACCTCGGCGTCGTCCCCGGAAACCGTGTGCTGCTGCGTGGTCCCAACAACCCGTGGATCGTTGCGGCCTGGCTCGGCGTGCTCAAAGCCGGCGCCGTGGTGGTGACCACCATGCCCATGCTCCGGTCCACCGAGGTCTCCACGATCATCCAGCTCACCAAGCCTGTGGTTGCCATTTCGGACCACCGCTTCGTGGACGAGCTGGCGGTCGCGGGCGGTGATGAGGTCACTGTCCTGACCTACGGAACCCACGACGACGGCGACCTCACCGCCCGCTGCTCGCGCAAGAGCGGGGAGTTCACGGCGGTGGACACGTCCTCCGATGATGTTGCCTTGTTGGGTCCAACGTCCGGAACCACGGGTGTGCCCAAGGTGACCATGCACTTCCACCGGGACATCCTGGCCAACGCGGACACGTTTGCCCGCTACATCCTCGAACCGACGGCCGATGACGTGTTCGCCGGGTCTCCTCCGCTGGCCTTCACCTTCGGTTTGGGTGGACTGGTGGTCTTCCCGCTGCGGTTCGGGGCGTCCGCACTGCTGACTGAGAAGGCCGGACCCGTGGAGCTGGCCGAGCGGGCTGCTGAGGCTGGCGCAACCGTCCTGTTCACAGCTCCCACTGCGTACCGCGCGATCCTCAAGGAGAACCGCGGCGAACTGCTGAGTCGCCTTCGGGTTGCAGTTTCTGCGGGCGAGCACTTGTCCAAGGAGACTTGGCAGGCGGTCCGTGAAGCCACAGGGCTTCGCCTGGTCAACGGGATCGGTGCGACGGAAATGCTGCACGTGTTTATCTCCGCGGCCGGCGACGACATCAAGCCCGGCACCACGGGGAAGGCCGTGCCGGGCTTCCGCGCCACGATTTTGGACCCTGAGGGCAAGGAACTCGGCCCAGGCCAGTCCGGCCGCCTCGCGGTCATCGGCCCAACAGGTTGCCGCTACCTCGACGACCCACGCCAGTTGAACTACGTGGTGAACGGCTGGAATGTCACCGGCGATACGTTCTCCATGGACGAGGACGGCTACTTCACGTACCAGGCCCGCTCGGACAACATGATCGTCTCCTCCGGCTACAACATCGGCGGTCCCGAGGTTGAGGCGGCCATCGACCAGCACCCGGATGTGGTGGAGAACGCGGTCATCGGCATCCCGGATGCCGAGCGCGGCAGCATCGTCTGCGCGTTCATCGTCCTTCGCGACGGCGTCACCGGCGACGCCGCCAAGCGCAAGGAAATCCAGGACTTCGTGAAGCAGACCATCGCCCCGTACAAGTATCCCCGCGATATCCGCTTCGTCACCGAACTGCCGCGCAACCCGAGCGGGAAGCTGCAGCACTTCAAACTTCGCGACCGTGTCCTCGCCGAGGAAGCACAACCACAGGAACTTACCGCCGCCGGCCAGGGCCAGGCGTAGAAGGAGCAACACCATGAAAATCGCAATCGTCGGAGGCGGCCCGGGCGGCCTGTACTTCGCAGCACTGATGAAGCAGCTGGACCCGTCGCACGAGATAACGCTCTGGGAACGCAACGCTGCCAGCGACACTTTTGGTTTCGGCGTCGTCTTTTCCGATGAGACGCTGGGCGGCATCGGCAACGCCGACCCGGTAGTGGCGGAATACATGAGCCGCAGGTTCGCCCGCTGGTCCGACATCGACATTCATTTCCGCGGAGAAATGATTACCGTCGGCGGCCAGGGTTTCGCTGCGATGAGCCGCAAGGAACTGCTGGAACTCCTACAGCGCCGCTGCATCGAACTCGGCGTTGACGTCCGTTTCAGCACCATGGCCCCTGCCATCGAAGAACTCGAGGCCAACTACGAGCTGGTCCTTGCCGCCGACGGCGTGAACTCCCAGATCCGCGCCAAGTACGCCGACGCGTTCGGCCCGGACCTGGACCCGCGGACCAACAAGTACATGTGGCTCGGTACGGACCAGGTGTTCGAGGCCTTCAAGTTCTTCGTGAAGGAAACCGAGTGGGGCGTCATGCAGATCCACGGCTACCCGTACTCGGATGAGGGCTCCACGTTCATCGTGGAAATGCATGAGGATGTGTGGCACGCAGCGGGGTTCGATGAGACCGCCAACGAGGTCTTCCCTCCCGGCGTCTCCGACGAGAAGGCGATCGCCAAGATCCGGGACATCTTCGCCGAGGAACTGGCCGGCTACGAGGTCCTGTCCAACAACTCCAAGTGGCTGAACTTCAACACGGTCCGCAACCAGAGCTGGCGCAAGGGCAACGTGGTCCTGGTGGGCGATGCCGCGCACACGGCACACTTCTCCATCGGCTCGGGCACCAAGCTGGCCATGGAAGACTCCCTCGCCCTGGCCGCTTGCCTGCATGAGCACGCCAGCGTGGCGGAAGCACTGGAAGCGTACGAAACAGAACGCCGTCCCGTGGTCGCCTCCACCCAGCGCGCGGCCCAGGCTTCCCTGGAATGGTTCGAACGGATCGGCCAGTACAAGGACCAGGACCCCACCCAGTTCGCGTTCAACCTGCTCACCCGCAGCCGCCGCATTACCCAGGAGAACCTGCGCCTGCGCGATCCCGAATTCGCCGACGCCGTGGACCGGAGCTTCGCCTCCTCGCAGGGGCTCACTGACGTTGCCCCGGCCATGTTTCAGCCCTTCAGCATCGGGGGACTGGAGCTGAAGAACCGCATTATCGTCTCGCCGATGGACATGTACTCCGCCACGGACGGCGTCCCTGGAGACTTCCACAAGGTCCACCTCGGCTCCAAGGCCCTCGGCGGCGCCGGACTGGTCATGACCGAGATGGTCTGCGTCTCCGAAACGGGCCGGATCACCCCGGGTTGCAGCGGCCTCTACACAGACGAACAGCGCGACAGCTGGAAGGAAATCGTCGATTTCGTCCACGCCCGCTCCACGGCGAAAATCGGCGCGCAGCTGGGACACTCCGGCCGCAAGGGCTCCACCAAGCTCATGTGGGAAGGCATCGACCAGCCGCTGGACTCCGGCAACTGGACCGCCGTCGGACCTTCCGCGCTGCCGTATGGCCCCGAAAACCAGACTCCGCTGGAACTGGACCGCGCCGGCATGGACGCCATCAAGGCCGAGTTCGTCGCCGCCACGCGGCGGGCGGAGGAAGCGGGCTTCGACCTGCTGGAGATCCACGCAGCCCACGGCTACCTGCTCTCCTCCTTCCTCTCCCCGGTCTCCAACCAGCGCACGGACGAATACGGCGGCAGCTTGGAGAACCGCCTGCGGTTCCCGTTGGAAGTGTTCGACGCCGTCCGCGCGGCTTGGCCTGCCGGCAAGCCTTTGACGGTACGCATCTCGGCGACCGACTGGATCGAGGGAGGCAACACCTCAGACGACTCCGTGGAAATCGCCAAGGCGTTTGTTGCGCACGGCGCTGCGGGACTGGACATCTCCACTGGCCAGGTAGCCAAGGAAGAGAAGCCCGCGTTCGGACGCAGCTATCAGACGCCGTTTGCTGACCGCATCCGCCAGGAAGTGGCCGCTCCGGCAGGCGTGGCGGTGATCGCCGTCGGCGCCATTTCCAGCTACGACGACGTCAACTCCATCCTCCTCGCAGGCCGCGCCGATCTCATCGCCTTGGGCCGGACCCACCTGTACGATCCCCAGTGGACCCTCCACGCCGCCGCCGAGCAGGAATACCAAGGTCCCGGAGCCCAGTGGATCCCGCAATTCCGGGCAGGCCGGCGGAAGCCCCCAAGCTCGCGCACGGACGCAGTCCGCCCCCGGTTGTCCCTGCTCAAGGAACCCGAAGCCGAAGAAGCCACCACCCACCTCCGCTGGACGCCCGCGTCCGCCGCTGCATCGGTTCTGGTGAAGTAGCCATGGCCGTCGCAACCGTGAACACGTGGAACGTCCCCAAGAAGACCACCGGTGTTGTGCTGTTCTGCTGCTGGCTCGCCATCCTCGCCGAGGGGTATGACGTCGGGGTCCTGGGCGCAGTCCTGCCCGCCCTGGCAGAGTACAAGGAGTGGAACCTCTCGCCGCTTGCTCTGGGCGGTTTGGGATCGTATGCCTTGATCGGCATGCTTATTGGCGCCTTGTTTATCGGCACGCTGAGTGACTTGGTCGGCCGGAAGAAGATGCTGCTGGCCTCCATGGCGATCTTCACGCTGACGCAGGCCGGAGCAGCCTGGGCGCCGACGCCGGAAATCTTCGGCCTCTTCCGCTTGATTGGCGGACTGGGCATGGGCGGCGTCATTCCCGTGGCTGCTGCCCTGACCATCGAATATTCAGCGCCGAACAAACGCTCCTACAACTATGGCCTCATGTACTCCGGCTACTCGCTGGGCATTGTGGCGGCCGCGCTGGCAGCCCTGTTCGTGCTCCCCCTCGGCGGGTGGCGGGCTGTCATCGCCATCGGCGCAGTGCCTGTGGTGCTGATCCCGGTCATCTGGAAGTTCCTGCCCGAATCGCTGGAATACCTGGAGTCCAAGGGCCGGCGTTCCGACGCGAAGGCGCTGGCCGCAAAGCTGAAGATCGCCCACTACGCACCCGCGGTTGTGGTTCCCGCCGCATCCGGTGTTGCTGCCGATCCGTGGTGGAAGACCATCACCACCATGTTCTCCCTCAAGTACTTGCGGTCCACGGTGTTTTTCTGGATCTCGCTGTTCTGCGGCCTGGTCCTCGTCTACGGCCTCAACACCTGGCTGCCGAGCATCATGAAGAAGGCCGGCTACGACCTCGGTTCGTCCCTGACCTTCCTGTTGGTCTTCAGCCTCGCCTCGGCCATCGGGGGCTTGCTCCTGGGACGCGCGGCCGACAAGTACGGCAAGAAACTCATCCTGGTGGTGTTCTACATCCTCGGCGGCCTGGGCATCATGCTCCTCGTCTTCCCCAACACCATGGTGATCAACCTGCTGTTCGTGGCCTTCGCCGGGGTCGGTTCCATCTCCACCTCGCTCGTCCTCACGGGCTACATTGCCGACTACTACCCGGCAAAGGTTCGCGGCACGGCCACCGGTTGGGCCCTCAGCTTCGCCCGCCTGGGTGCCATCTCGGGACCGTTGATCGGTGGATGGATCGCAGGCTCCAAGCTCCCGTTCGAGGCCAACTTCGCGATCTTCGCCGGCATCGCTGTGGTGGCGGCGGCCGCGGTCGCGCTTATTCCGAAACCGCAGCCGGAGGTGCCGGTGACGGCAGTCGACCCGGATGACCAGGACGCCACGGTCGGCGTGAAATAGGAGCATCGTGGACAGTTTTCCGGCAGCAAGCGTCGAGCGGACGGTGGAGTGGGTAGACACCGACGCCTCCGGCCACCAGCACAACTCCGCCATCCTCCGCTGGGTTGAGGCTGCCGAGGCAGAGCTCTTCCGCAAGCTCGAGCTGCCGGACTACTTCCCGAGCGCCCCCCGGGTTCAACAAGTGATCAACTACAAGGCCAAGTTGTGGTTCGGCCAGCGCGTCACCGCTTCGGTGAGGGTGCAGGCGCTCGGCAGGACGTCGCTGACTCTCGAGTTCGAGGTCCGCGGCCACCCGCTGGAAACCCCCGGCGGCGGTACGCCCGACGGCGGCACTTCCGACGGCGGGAACGTGGCCGCTTTCGGGACGGTCACCACGGTGCACGTTCCATATGGCACCACGACTGCGGAGCCTTGGCCCGATCACGTGGTCAGGGCAGTCCAGGGCTTTAAGGACGCGCGAGATGGCATTTGATGACAATGTTTGCCGCAAACACTGTCATTAAATGCCAACTCGGGGGGAGGTGTTCACCTCGGGTTCATCTGTACGGCCTGACCCCGAGGGTACGCTTGGCCGGTGGAGCAACTCTGCGCGATCCTCGCGTGCATCATTCTTGCCGGATTGACCGCTTTCCAAGTGGCGTTGGTAGCCGGGGCGCCGTGGGGACGACTCGCGTGGGGCGGCCAGCATGAGGTCCTGCCGCGCAAGCTGAAGATCGGCAGCACCACTTCAATCGTGCTGTATGTCCTCTTTGGCTACACGGCGTTGGCGAAGGCCGATCTTGTGCCTGTGCTGATCAGCGATTCATTCACGTCGGTATCCATGTGGGTGCTCACGGCCTATTTCGCTGTGGGTGTCGCCATGAACGGGATTTCGCGGAGCAAGCCTGAGCGGTTTGTCATGACGCCGGTCGCGTTGGTCCTCGCGGTTCTCTACCTGTTGCTCTCCCTGGGCTGAAGCCGGGTCGCCCCGCCCCGGGTTGGCCGGTGCCCCCGAAGGCAAGTGCCGCCGTCGTGATCTTCAAAGGAACGGGACCGTCCCGCACCTATGATGAACATGACTGGCGCCTGAGATGCGGCGCAGAAATGAGGATTGTCCGATGTTCGCCGTCCCGGCACCGCCCGTTCGCCACCAGCAGCTCCTGGTCACGATCTTCGGTCTTTATGGCCGGAATGCAGGCGACGCGCTACCGGTTTCAGCGCTGATTTCCATGCTTGGAACGCTGGGCTATGACGCGCCGGGTGTGCGGTCCTCGGTGTCGCGGCTCAAGGCCAAGGGAGTGCTGAAAAGCGTCCGTGAGGGCGGCATCGCCAAGTACAAGATCTCCGAATCCGTCAGTGATGTGTTCCGGGAAGGTGACCGGCGGATCTTCGCGCCCGAGCAGCCTGCGCCGGTGGATACGTGGGTGCTGGCCGTTTTCTCGGTGCCGGAGTCGATGCGGAACCGGCGCCACCAGTTGCGCTCGGCATTGTCCGGATTGGGCTTCGGGTCGGTGGCGTCAGGCGTGTGGATCGCACCCGCCCACAAGCTTGAGCAGGCTCGCGAACGGCTGTCAGCGAGCGGGCTGATCGAATTCGTGGACCTGTTCCGCAGCGACTACGTTTTTGACGGCCCCATGCGGCCCAAGATTTGCGAATGGTGGGACCTCAAGGAACTCGACGAACAGTTCACCGAGTTCCTTGGGCTGTACCAGGGCGCGGAGCAGCAATGGGCCGAGCGCGTCGGGGATGATCCCGATGCCGCCCTTGCCGACTCAACGGAAGAGCTGCGGCGCGACGCCTTCCGCTACTACATTCCGATGCTCACCATGTGGCGCAGATTCCCCTACAAGGACCCGAACCTTCCCACGGATTACCTGCCTCCGGACTGGCATGGTCCAGCGGTGCGCAGGACCTTCCAGGCGGTGCACCGGCTTGCCGCGCCGCTGGCCGCGGAGTATGCGCATGAGGTCATCAACGAGGCGTTGGACCCTGTGGTGGCCTAATCGGTGGATGGCGCCACTGCGATGACCCCGAACACGTCTCCCTGCAGCCCCTGGACGATCGTCATGCGACCAAAGGGGGTATCGGTGACCGGCATCAACAGGGTTGCGCCCAGTTGTTCCGCGGCGTCGGCGGTCTGCGAAACATCGTCGCTGGCAAACCAGGTGAGCCAGTAGTTGGGCACGCCTTCGGGAAGCTGCGTGTCGTGGTGGATTCCCGCTACTTCCCGCCCATCCCCGGACCGCAGGCAGGTGGAGTAGACCATGTCTTCCCCATCGATGTCCTGGTAGTCGAAGCCGAAGACTTCGGCATAAAAGTCCTGGGCAGGCTCATAGTCGCGGGTGTGGAGCTCATTCCAGCACAGGGACCCGTGCTCATTCACTCGTTCCGCGCCGATGTGGGTTCCGGCCTGCCAGATGCCAAAGACTGCTCCCACTGTGTCTGCGGCTATGGTCATCCGGCCCGAGTCCATGACGTCGAAGGGCGGGGCCAGCAGTTGGCCGCCGGCAGCTTTTACCTTCTCGGCAGTGGCATCGGCGTCATCGGATGCAAGGAAGGTGGTCCACACAGTGGGCATGGACGGATCCTGCTTGGGACCAATTCCGGCCACGGCGCGTCCACCAACGTGTGCAAGGAGGTAGCCTCCCGCGTCCTCGCCGCCGGAGGTGTAGTCCCAGCCAAACAGCTCGGTATAGAAGGCCTTGGCGGCAGGAAGGTCGTCGACGCCGAGGTCAACCCACATGGGGGTACCTGCGGGCCAGCTCGAAATTCTCGTTGACATGTGTCTCCTTGGGGTGGTGACGGATTGGGCACCCATACAGTGCCGCCGCACCCCGATTCATGTCAGCCTTTTCGGGTCCTTTTCACAGCACCCGAACACAGGGACGGCGGATAAGCGCAACCGCCCATCCGCCGTCGTGGATATAAGTCCTATATGGTGCGCGTCGCTTTGGTGAGGTTCTCGCGAAGTTCGACGGCGTTCTGCCGGACTACGTAGGCGGGCCGGTCGCGCTCCACTCGCCAGCTGTCCTCGAGCGGCCCGATGTTGACGGTGTCGAAGCCGAATTCGTCGTACAGCCGCGTAACGAGTTCAACTGCTTCCGGGAAGTCGCTGGCGGTGGCGAGGGCGCGGCGGTTTTCGGTGCCGGCAGGGGTGCCGTCCGTGGTGATGTCCTTGGCCGCGATGTGGTTAAAACCCTTGGCAACCTTGGATGTGGGAAGGTGCTTCTGAAGGAGGCCGGACGTGGTCGCTTCCCCCTTGTCCAGTTCGGGAATGCGCCCGTCACGCTCCCAATAATAGTTGTTGGTGTCGATGACGATCTTGCCTTCCAGCGGCTGCACCGGGATGTCCTGATAGGCCTTGAGTGGAACGGTCACGACGGCGAAATCGCCTGCTGCTGCTGCCTCGCCCGGCGTTGCGGCCCGGGCGTGAGGCCCGAGTTCTGCGACGAGTTCCGCGAGGGTCTCCGGCCCCCGTGAGTTGCTGATGACGACGTCGTAGCCGAGTTCCACCGCCTTGCGTGCGACCTGGCTGCCGATATGTCCTGCACCGATGATTCCTATTGTTGTCATGGTGGGCACAACCACATGTTGCAGACGCGCATTTCCCGCGTTACGTAATATGTCCGGAGCGCCTGCACTTTCGGAGTGCAGCAACAGTAAGTAGTCTTACTAAATGTCCACTTCTTCTACCGGCGGTCCCAAGAGACGCGGCGTCCTCTTTGACGTCGATGGAACGCTGATTGACTCCAGTTACTTCCATGCGCTTGCCTGGTGGCAGGCGTTCCGCCGCGAAGGGTTGGACCGCCAGCTTTCGGATATCCATCGCAGCGTCGGGATGGGCGGCGACAGGCTCATCCAGCATCTGGTCCCGGACTGCCCCGACGAAATGCAGGAGCAACTCAAGGCTGCCCACGGTGCGGTGTTCTCCACGTTCTGGCCATCACTGCGGCCTTTCGACTCCGCCCGAGACCTCCTCGCTGCCTGCTCTGACGCGGGCTTGGCTGTGGGTCTGGCGTCATCGGCGCAGGAGCGCGACCTTGATGTCAGCCGCCGGCTGCTCGATGCCGGAACGTCCATTGACGCGTGGACGAGTTCCAACGATGCCAAGGAAAGCAAGCCCGCCCCCGATATCCTCTTGGCCTGCCTTGGGAAGCTTGGGCTTGAGCCCGCCGACGTCGTTTTTGTTGGCGATGCCGTCTGGGACGTGAAAGCCGCGGCGGCGATCGGCGTGCCGACCATCGGGCTTACCTGCGGCGGGATCAGTGAAGCGGAACTGCGCGATGCAGGCGCCGCGGAGGTCTATGACAATCCACGGCACCTGCTGGAGAAGCTGGAGAGCAGCGCCATCGGCCGGCTTACCGCAGGAACGCCGGACTAGAGCTGTTCATCCCGGACTTCCTTGTTCCGTCCGCGACCGCGAGCCGCCCAGATAATCAGGGCGATGATGATGATCGCGGCAATCGCTGCCAGAATCCAGGGGGTCACGTCCGTGCGTGTTTGTTCCTGGGGCTGCGACTCGCCCGTTCCAGGGTTCGCGGGCCCGCTTCCGGCGGGGTTGGGGGTTGTGGGTGCGCCCGATGACGGTGCCGGGTTGGTGGCCGTGTTCGTGGGCGAACCGCCTGGGTCCGTTGGTGACGGTGAGGGCGTTGTGGTGGCAACATTGCCCTGCGTGGCGAGGGTCGGGGCGGCCGCATTGGCTGCTGCCCCGGTGGATAGCAAGGCCCCCGCGAACAGGGTCAAGGTCAGGGTGGTCAGGGCTAATCTACGAAGCATCGTTTCTCCTGGGGTAGGGGCGTGTTCGTGAATCCTCATACTCGTAAGCATACTGACTATTGGGCTGGGTGGGGGCGCGTTCCACGCCAGCGGCGGCTAGCGTGTGAGCTTGGCGGAGTCAGGTTCCTGGTCGCCGATGTGGCCCGGCGCGTTCGCGGCAAGGACGCGCTGTACAAAAGCGCTGTACTCCTCCATGTAATGGCGCAGCAGCTTCGCGGTGCCTTCGTCCTTAACTGAACCGTCGTCGTCGTAAGCGTCTGCGTTGAAGCGGATGTAAGCCTCAGGCGCGTTCAGCTGTGGCGCATCCAGGAAGCTCAGCACGCTGCGCATGGAGGACTGCATCACTGCTGTGCCGATGCCGCCCGGGGAGGCGCCGACGATTCCGGTGGGTTTGCGCGCGAAGGAGTTGGACCCCCACGGCCGCGAACCCCAGTCGATGGCGTTCTTCAAAGCCCCCGGGATGGAGCGGTTGTATTCGGGAGAGACAAACAGGATGCCGTCCGAGTCGGCGATCGCCTCCTTCAGCGTGCGGCCGGCGGGCGGGAAGTCGGCGTCGTAGTCGGAGCTGTACAGCGGCAGGTCCTTGATGGCGATTTCATGGAACTCGAGCTCCGGAGGCGCGACGCTGATGAGCGCTTTGGAGAGGGTCCGGTTGATGGAGGTACTAGAGAGGCTACCGACGAAATAGCCGATCTTGAATGTGTCCATGGCGGCGTTCCTTCCCGACGGCACGGCCGGAACCGGCTCGTCGACGGTGTGGCGGCTGGTTGCCCCCAGCTTCCAACGACCCTAATGGAGTTGTGCACATAGCGCAGCCCCCTACTCCCGCTGGGACCTTGCCGGCCATAGACTCATGCCAACTGAGTTCTGGGGAGTTCCGGAAGAGGGGTGGCGGGTGAAAGCAGGGATAGTACGGGAGACGCTCGACGGCGAGCGCCGGGTCGCGGCCACGCCGGAAACAGTCAAGCAATTGACTGCCCTTGGCCTTGACGTTGAAATCGAGTCCGGTGCGGGGGTCGCATCCGGCCACGGCGATGATGACTACCGGCAGGCCGGCGCCGCCGTCGTCCAGTCCCTTGAGCTGGGCAGCGTGGACGTTTATTGCCACGTACGTCCCATGGACCCCTCGACGGCGGGAGCCCTCCGCCGGGGTTCGGTCACCGTGGGCCTTGGGTCGCCGTCGTCGGAGTTGCCTACGGTGCGCGCGCTCGCCGCAGGCGGCATCACGTCCTTTGCCTTGGAACTGGTTCCGCGCATCTCGCGGGCACAGTCCCTCGATGCCCTGACATCCCAGGCGCTTGTGGCCGGTTACCGGTGTGTCCTGGAAGCCGCCATCCGGCTGCCGAGGTTTTTCCCGCTCTACATGACCGCCGCAGGGACCATTCCACCGGCAAGGGTCCTGGTGCTGGGCGCAGGCGTGGCCGGACTCCAGGCAATCGGAACCGCCAAACGGCTCGGCGCGCGGGTCTCCGCCAACGACATCCGTCCAGCTTCGGCCGACGAGGTTGCTTCCATGGGCGGAACGTTCATCAAGCTGGACCTCGAAACCGCGGAAGCGTCCGGCGGGTATGCACGCGAACTCAGCGCAGACAGGGGAGCGCTGCAGCGGGCGCTGTTGACTCCGCATGTAGCGCAGGCCGATGTCTTGATTACCACGGCTGCTGTTCCCGGAAGGCGTGCCCCGATGCTGGTGACCCGGGACATGGTCCAAGGCATGCGGCCCGGCTCCGTGGTAGTGGATCTTGCCGCGGAGTCCGGGGGAAACGTGGAAGGAAGCATTCCAGGCCAGGACATCCATATTCCTACCGGCGACGGCCAAGGGTCCGTCACGCTTGTGGGCATCAAGGACCCGGCGTCGGCCATGCCGGCCGACGCGTCCCGGCTCTTCGCGAAGAACGTGGCCAACCTGATTGCGCTGATCACCCGCGATGGAACGGTGGCGCCTGACTTCGGGGACGAAGTCGTGGCCGGCACGTGTTTGACGCACGACGGCGAAGTGCGGCATGCGCCCACTGCGGAAGCGCTCGCGGCGCTCGCCGGCGAAAGTACCCACACCGGATCCGAAGGAGCGCGCTGATGGACGGCATGAGCTTGCTGACAATCACGGTATTGGCAGTCTTTGTGGGCTTCGAAGTGGTCTCCAAAGTGTCCAGCACGCTTCACACACCCCTGATGTCGGGAGCCAACGCGATCCACGGCATCATCCTGGTGGGCGCCATCATCGTCGCCGGCCAGGCCTCGGATCCATGGGTACTCGCCGTTGCCCTGCTGGCCGTCGTCCTCGCCACGGCGAACCTCGTGGGCGGCTTCGTGGTGACCGACCGCATGCTGGAGATGTTCCGCGGAAGGCAACGGCCGCCGTCGTCAGTGGACACAACGGGAGCTTCGGCTATCGAGCGCGCCGGCAAGGAGCGTGGCCGGTGACCCTGCTCAACCCCACCTGGACAGCACTGCTCTACCTCGCCGCAGCCGCCTGCTTCATCCTTGCGCTCAAAGGACTGAGTTCGCCCAAGACGGCACGCCGGGGAAACCTCGTTGGCGCGTTCGGTGCGTTGCTGGCCGTGGCCACGGTCTTTGTGTCCGTGAAGCTGGACAACGTTCCTTGGATCCTCGGCGCGATAGCTGTGGGATCCGGCGTGGCAGCACCCGTAGCCCGGCGGGTCCAGATGACGCAGATGCCGCAGCTCGTGGCCCTGTTCAACGGGGTTGGTGGTGGCGCGGCGGCTCTTGTGGCTTTGCTGGAGCTCTCACACACGGCTGATCCTTGGGTTCGGCTCGCCATTGTCTTCACTCTCCTGGTTGGTGCCGTGTCGTTTGCCGGTTCCGGAGTGACGTTCGCCAAACTCCAAGGGTTGATGACCACCCGCCCGGTGATTTTTCCCGGCCTGCCTGTGTTGATGGCCGTGGTTCTGCTGGCCGCAGTCGGTGCGGGCCTGGTGGTGATTCTGGATGGCTCACTCATCCTGGCTCTTGTGCTGTTGGTGCTGGGGCTCGTGGCCGGTGTCCTGCTGGTCCTTCCCGTGGGTGGGGCAGACGTGCCGATCGTGATCTCGCTCCTCAACGCGTTTACGGGCCTGGCCGTGGCGGCATCAGGACTGGTGCTGGGCAACGTGCTGCTCGTCGTGGCTGGAACGTTGGTGGGCGCTTCGGGCACCATCCTGACGCGGGCCATGGCGGCTGCGATGGGACGTAGCGTGGCAGGCATCATGTTCGGCGCTTTCAAAGGTGGTTCAACGGCGGGCTCCACCGAGATCAGCGAGCGCCCGGTGCGATCCTCGAGCGCCGAGGACGTTGCCGTGCTGCTGGGTTACGCGCAGCGCGTGATCATCGTTCCCGGCTATGGCCTCGCCGTTGCGCAGGGCCAGCATACGGCCGCCGAGCTTGCGCTCGCCTTGGAGTCGCGGGGGATCGAGGTGGATTTCGCCATCCATCCCGTGGCTGGACGTATGCCAGGGCACATGAACGTCCTCCTCGCGGAGGCCAATGTGCCCTATGAGTCGCTGAAGGAGATGAGCGACATCAACTCGGAGTTCAAGACCGCCGACGTTGCCTTGGTGGTGGGGGCCAACGATGTCGTGAACCCTGCCGCCAAGACCACCTCCGGCTCGCCGATCTACGGTATGCCCATCCTGGAAGTAGCGGACGCCCGGCAGGTGGTCTTCCTCAAACGGTCCATGCGCCCGGGATTTGCCGGCATCGAGAACGAGCTGCTCTACGAACCGCAGACCACGCTGCTGTTCGGAGATGCAAAGGACTCCCTCACCAAGGTGTTGGGAGCTGTCAAGGGGTTGTGAGCGGGCGGCACCTTTTGGCGTCGGGACCCTGGTACATACCGGGGCCCTAGTGCATAAAGCCGCTCGTGTCGTAGTCCCGGTCGTACTTCCCGCAACGCCGGCAGCGCCTGTACCGGCCGCCGTCGTCGTTGTGTTCTACGTGCCAATCGTGGCCTACGTTCAGTTTGCACAGAAGCATCTTGAGCATGGCGGGCTCCGTTCTGATGCGGGCGATCAGGTGGGTCTTGACCGTTACCCGCCTCTCCAGTTTAAGGTCGGGACGCCCGGTTCCGCGCCCTTCCTGACCAGCCGCCGTCGTCCTAAGCTGATCGGTACCGGTTGCCTGAACAAAAGCCGCCGAAACACAAGCGAGGTTGTGCCATGACTGTGAAACTCAACAAAAAAGCGTTTGACCACGCCAAGCACCTGATCAGCGATGGCAAGACGGTCAAGGACACCCGCGATGACTGGAGCGAGCACGCACCCTCCACCAAGCAGGAGAATGCGTTCCTGGACAAGCACGGTCACGCCGAATATTCCAAGTGGTACCTCGGAGTGGATGACGATCACCCTGACGATCAAAAAGGACACTACAAATTTCCCATCGGCGACTTCAAGAAGATCCATCGCTGCGGGGTCATTTCAGCCGAAAGCCGCGCAGCCCAGAACGACTACGACGACATCCGCGATGCCCTTGGGAAGCTCCTGGAGCGAATCGACGAGGACTGAAATCGACGAGGCCTGAATTGGATGTGGACTGAGCAGTCCCCGCTGTTCCTGGTTGGCTCGTTAGCCAGCAAGCAGCCTGCCCCACTTCGAGTCCAGCACTGGGGCGCCCGCAAGCTTCAGGGCGTGCCAGAGGGTGACCGCCACTGAATCGAGAACGGGTACTCCGGTGCGGGCCTCCACCTCCGCCGTGATGTTTGCGCCGTAGAGGTTGGTGCACAGGTACACCAGGGCATCCGGGTGGGAGGTGGCCAGTTCGATGGATCCTGGCAACATTTCCTCGTCAGTGACCCGCGCGAACGACTCGTTGTCGCTGAGGTCCAAATGCCGGTGGTCGATGGTCTTGATTCCCTCACGGACGTACGAAGCAATGACTGCCTCGTTCACGTCCTGGGTGTACGGCGTGAACAAGCCGATCCGTTCGATCCCGAACACAGCAAACGCGCAAAGGTACGCAAGGGTGGAGGTAGTGGCGGGGATCCCGGTGGCCTCGGTGATTTCCCGGACCATCGCCTGATCATGCGCAGATCCCAGCCACGAGCCCGAGGTCCCGTTCCACGCGATGACATCCACATTCGCGGTGGCCAGGAGTTCCGCGGCAGCACGCATCACGGAGGAGTCGAATTGCTTATCCGATGAATCGTCCAAGGCGATCCGTGTAACAGGGATGCGCGTCGAATGGATGGTGACATCCCGTCGGTCACCGAGGATGCGGTAGGTCTGGGGCTCAAGACAGGTGTTTGACGACGGCACGATCATGCCGATGCGGGTGGGGCGGTTGAGCGAAGGCATGAAAAACTCCTAGGCAGGGTGGGAAACGGAAACGGAAGCGGACAGGGCATCGCGATGTTCCTTGAAGCCCTTCCGGGCGATGAAACTGCCCACGGGGCCGGGATCGTGGAAACCTTCAGCATCCAGGACTACCTTTCCGGCGGCGATGACGACGGCGGGCCAGCCGTTCAGCGTCTGCCCTTCGAAAGGCGAGAAGTCAGTCCCCATGTGCAGTGCGCCGCCGTCGACGTCGCGCCGGGCGGCGGGATCGAAGATCACGAGGTCGGCATCGAAGCCCTCCACGATTGCGCCCTTGCCGGGCAAGGCGTTGATCCGGGCAGGTCCAGCCGAGAAAACCTCAACGAAGTCCTCCACCGAACCGCGTGCCTCCGTGACCAGGGCCGTGAATGTCACCGGCATGCGGGTCTCGACGCCGGGGAGTCCGTGCGGCATGAAACGAACGTCATCCGTGCGCCCGCGCTTCTGTGAGAGGTCGTAGCAGGAATGATCGGACGAGACAGTGTGGATGGACCCGGCAGCGAGCCGATCTTTCAGGGCTGCCACAGTCTCTGCGCTTCGCATCGGCGGGCAGCACGCGTACCATTCCGGGAAAGTTGAGCCGTAGACGGAGTCGTCCAAGGTCAGGTAGTGCGGGCACGTCTCGGAGTAGGCTTCCTGGCCTTGCCCGCGGGCTCGCGTCACCAGATCAACGGCGCCCGGGGTCGATTGATGCACAAAATAAACGGGTGCGCCCGTGTACTCCGCCATGGCGAGGGTTTCCTTCACGGAGACCTCCTCCGCGAGTTCGGGCCGGGTGCGGTGCAGATGCTCGATCCCGATCCGGCCGTCCGCCGCATGCTGTTCGACGCAGTCGGCGATGATGGGGTCGTGCTCGGCGTGAATGTAGGTGAGCCCATCGAGCCGGACCATCTCACGCATGACCTTCAGAATCGTGTCTCCGTCGGCCATGGTTGAGCCGCGGTTGGTGGTGTACATCTTCACGGACCGCACACCCTCGGCGGCGAGCTGCTCGAGTTGCCAGGGCACAGTCTCATCCCATGCGATCACCGAGCCGTGCAGGGCGACATCGCAGCGGGACTCATGTGCCAGGCGTTTCTTGTTCAGCACGGCGTCGAGCGGGGTTTCCTGCTCATCGCGGGGAATGCCGAAATCAATGATCGTTGTTGTTCCACCCCAGAGGGCGGCTGTGGACGTGGTGGCGTAATCATCAAGGGTGCGGAAACGACCGGTCACCTGCGCCACGTGGCAGTGTCCGTCCACGCCACCTGGAATGACGAGCATCCCCGCCGCATCCACTGTCCGAACGGCCGCGGGTACGGGTTCGGAAGCGTCGAGCAGCCTGGCGACGCGACCGCCGTCGACGATCACATGGGCGGCCTGCCGCCCGAAACTATTTACCACCGTGCCGTTTGCGATCACGAGGTCAGGGAGTCGGGACATCTTTGTCCTCCGTTTCTTGGCTAGTTGATGGGCGCGGCGGACAAGTGAGCCGACTGCGCAACGGTCAGGGCGGCGTCGAGGTTTTCGGACAGTCCGCGGCGGACCTTCAAGGGCGGGGGAGCGAACGAGCCGCCGCGATGCGGACCCGACTTCAGCGCCACCACGGCCTCTGCCATGCGGATCCCGGCAGAGATGCCGTCCACCACCGGGACGGGAATCCGGCCTTCAAGTTCGCGTGCAAGACCGGCGAGCGGCGCACCTGCCAGAATGACGACGTCGGCTCCGTCCTCCGCGACGGCCTGCCGGCTCAGTGCCAAAAGGGTTTCCTTGAAATCGGCCTGAACGGAACCGATGGAATTGAGGGACTGGTTGATGGAGCGGATGGACGCGAGCCGCCCGCCGAAGCCGAAGCGCTCTACGCAGTCGCGGTACCAGGCTTGGATGCGGTCCGAGATGGCGATGATGGAGAAACGTTGGCCCTGCAACGCCGCGGCGCAGAGTGCTGCCTCCGTGATTCCGATGACGGGCACGTCCACGAGTTCTTTCAGGGCGGGCATGCCGGGGTCGCCAAAGGCGGCAACAACCACGCCGTCCACAGCAGGACCGGCACCGTCGCGCGCGCCGGGAGTACCGCCGTCGTGTGCGTATCCGGCGATCAACTCCGCGACAGCACCAGCCGCGATCAGCGACTCGAAGCGGGTCTCGATGTACTCCACGCCGTGACCGGCGGTGCGGACGATCAGATCGGTGTCCGCGCTCGCGGAACGATGGGCTTCGGCCTCGATCAGGGCTGTGACGTCGTCACTGATGTTGGGGTTGATGACTAGGAGTTTCATGGCTTCTTCCGTGTCTTGGGTGGTTGGCCGCCCGGGCTTGAATCCTGCGGGAACTGCTCGCGGTACTTGCCAATGTGCGACGCCGATTGGGCGGCAGCGCGGTCGGCGTCACCACTGGCGATCGCTGCGTAGAGTTCGCGGTGTTCGCGGATGAGTTCCGGGAGGTCGCTGACATGGCGGAACAGCCAGTGCATGCGGCCTTGGAGGGGTTCGAGTGCGGAGCGGAGAAAGTCGTTGTTGGCGATGCGGGTGATGGCATCGTGAAATTCGCTGTTGGCACGGTGTGCTTCAAGGACGGAGCCCTTGGCGAGGCAGCGCTCAGCCTCGTCCAGGAGACCGGCGAGGTTTTTGAGATCTTCCGGGGTGGCACGTTTGGCGGCGAGGCGGCAGGCGAGGACTTCCAGGGACTGCCGGACGTCGAAGAGGTCCTCCACGTCCTTGGGGCTCAGTCCACTCACTTCCGAACCTCGGGAGGCGCGATCCCGGATGAGTCCCTCCTGGCGCAACATCCGGAGTGCTTCACGGATCGGTAGGCGGGAGACATTGAACTCAGCGGCCAGGTCACGCTCCACCAGCCGGGTACCGGGCGCGTAATGCCCCTCGAAAATCCTGGAACGGAGGGTGTCACGCACGGACTCCCGGAGGGGGCGGTCCGTGTTGTTCGTGTCTTCTGCGGTCAGCATGTGAGCTCCATTCCGTGGTTAGTGAGGCATTGCGCCCGGCCCGGTGGCGTCCGGCCTTCGGTTGGTTCAGGACCCTCCGGCCGGCCCGGTCAGGGCGAGTTAGACCGGGAGTCGCTTGTTGTAATCCAGGGCCAGGACGGAGATGCCCATGATCACCGCGGATCCAACAAAGTACAGCAGCGCCCAGGTGTAGGAGCCAGTGGCCCCGACAATCAGGCCTACCACAATCGGGGTGACGAACCCGGCAATATTGCCGCTGAAGTTCATCGCTCCGCCCAGTACGCCGGCGTTGGTGCGGCCGCCCAGAATGGACGGAATGGACCAGAACAGACCAACCCAACGGAGGAAGAACAGGACTGCCGAGAGAAGTACGACGGCGGTAATCGGGTCAGGCACCACGGTAACGCCGACGAGTCCGCCGACTACCACCAGGCTGGAGGCGCCGAGCAGGGTCCGCATGACCTTGTTGGCGGAGGCCCCGGCAGCACGCCACTTGTCCGCGATGGCACCGCCAAGGATCTCGCCGACGAACCCCGCGCCGAAGATCACGAACGTGGACCAGCCGATGGTCTTCAGGTCAAAGCCCTTGGCTTGCGCCAGGTAAAGCGGACCCCATGTGAGCAGGCCATAGAACACGCCGTTGAAACCGAGCCAGCCGAAGCACATGGCCCAGAACGAGCGGAACTTCAGGTACGGGAGGAGT
This sequence comes from Paenarthrobacter sp. NPDC089322, assembly GCF_040684895.1. Lineage (NCBI taxonomy): Bacteria > Bacillati > Actinomycetota > Actinomycetes > Micrococcales > Micrococcaceae > Paenarthrobacter > Paenarthrobacter sp. NPDC089322. The sequence goes on along the minus strand of NZ_JBFBGW010000027.1, from coordinate 17,089 downwards.
GCGCGCTTGCCCTGGGCACCTTCGCGGGCGGCTTCGGCGTCCTCTTCGGCGTGCGAGGCTTCAATGTACTCGGCCTCGGCATTGTTAACGCCCTTGTGCTGGCGGGGGTTGTCGCGGATATACCACCAGACGGCAAGGCCCATGAGGACAGTGGCACCACCAGCGATGATGAAGGACAGTCGCCAGCTGCCCGTGGAGGCGATCAGCCACGTGATGATGATGCCACCAAGGCCTGCTCCCAGGGGAGCTCCGGCGTCGAGGATGGTGGCACCGCGGCCACGTTCCTTCTTGTGCATCCAGATGGCGTTGAGCTTGCCACCTGCGGGCATGACGCCGGCTTCGGTGACGCCGATACCAAGGCGGGCGATGAACATGCTGAGGAATCCGCCCGCAAGCCCGGACGCAGCCGTGGCCGCACCCCAACCGACGCAGGACGCGGTGACCACCTTACGGGGACCGAACTTGTCGATCAGCCAGCCAACGGGAATCTGCATGAGGGCGTACGTCCAGAAGAAGGCCGATAAAAGGAGCCCCACGAGTTCCGGGGCGAGATTGAATTCTTTCTGGATGATGGGGAGGGCTACGGAGATGGAGCCGCGGTCGATGTAGTTGACCGCCACCAGGACCAGCAAGAGGAGGAAGAGTTTCCAACGGACGTTCGTGCGTCGCTGCACGCCATCCTTGGCGGGGTTTTCCTCGGTGTCCTGGGTTGCCAGTTGGGTGTTTTCGGTAGACACAGCTTCTCCTTCAGTAGGAGTCGACGGGAATTGAGATGTCTTTGGGGGGATGAGCCGGACGGGATACCGCAGCAGCCTGACCCGTTATCGGCGGCAACTGTTGCGGTCCCTGTCCTTCGATGGAACAGGGCCGCAGCCGATGATGGATCTTTTGGGATCCCGTTTTGGGATCCCAAAATCAAAGTAAAGTGTGACGCGGGGCACTGTCAAGAGATTTGGTATACAAATCCTGTTGACGGATTGTGACTGATTGGCAGATCCGCGCCCATGCCTGTCTACCTGAAGGTGCTGAGGGGGTGGGCGGGGTTTTGGAATACCGACATGCAGGGTCCTACTGCCATGCCCCCACATGTATGCCAAAGTGCTTCATGGGTGCGTCCGTGGTTAGTTAAATGCAAAACCCGGCATTCTCGCAGGGAGAACGCCGGGTTCAGTCGAACCGGTGCTGGGCCAGGTCGGTGCGGACCTCTGCTTGCCGGAGGGCTGTTTCCTAGCGGATGGGATCTGAGTCGAGGTCCGAATCGAGGTCCCGTGTCGAGCCACGGTTGCTTGCGGCGGCTTCCTTCAGGAGGTCGCGGATCTCGGCGAGAAGCGCTGTGTCTGCCGGCAGCGGCTCTTCCTCCGGCTCCTCAGTGGCAAGGCGGTCCTTGACCATGGAATTGATCTTGTTCATGGGCGCAACGAAGATGAAGTACACCACCGCGGCGGTGATGAGGAAGGTCACCAGGGCAGTAACCACAGCGCCGAAGTTCACAAACGTGGCCGGGTTGTCCTGCCAGATCCTGAAGCCCAGGCCGTCGGCGTTGACGCCGCCGGCCGCGGCGATGACCGGGTTGATGATGTTGGTGGTGAAGGCAGCAACAAGCGCGGTGAAGGCACTGCCGATGACGACGGCAATTGCCAGCTCAATCACGTTGCCGCGAAGTATGAAGTCCTTGAATCCCTTAAACATGGAAGTGTCCTCCGACTGAGTTCGGTATCTGGCTCAAGCAGAGATCAAACTACCACTCCCGGGTGTCGGACGCGTGTCGACTGCCGGTCACGCCGGAAGCTCAGCTGGGGTGGCGCCATGGCAACCCCGCGACGTCGGCACCTGGCCAGGTGCCGACGTCGGTTGGTGAGAGAGGGGGTGTTTGGTGAGAGAAGGTTGGGTTGGAAGGGGTGTTTGGTGAGAGAGCGCTGGGTGGGGTCAGCCCAGCAGAGCCCTCGTATGATCGTTGAGGAAGATGCCGCGGGGGTCGAATTCCCGGCGTACCTGGAGGAAGGTATCCAGCTCAGGATAGAGACGCTCAAGTCGGCTTCGGGTCATGAAGTGGATCTTCCCCCAGTGCGCACGTGGCTCGAACTCCTGGAGCACAGCATCGACGTCCCGGAAGAATTGCCAGTAGTCCGTTCCGGGCTGTGTGGTGAGGGTGATGACCGTGGAGTCCCGTCCTTGGAACTGGGACATGTAGGCCTCGTCAGCCTTTACCCACCGCACCTCCACCGGGTACTTCTGCTCCGGATGCTTGCTGCGGATCAGGTCCTGGATGGCCTCAACAGCCACCAGTCCATCCTCGCTGCGCACAAAGTACTCGAGCTCATGGAACTGTGTGGTGAAACCACCGGGGTAGATCCGGTATGCGCGGTCCAAGCGGGCACCTTCAACGGCTGAAATGGAGTTTTCGTCCGGGATTTCGGCGATGTTGTAGCGCTTGGTGTAGCTTCGCCCGGCCATGCTCATGCCAGGTGCACCGGGCAGGTCCAACAGCTCGCATGAGCCATCCTCCGGGCACCACAGGAATGAGTAATGCCGGTTCGAATCGATGTCGGACTGCCAGCTTGAGACTGTCTCTTCCCACGCGGGGTAGGTGATCTGTTCCTGCAGGTAGTACCTGTCCGTAACAGCCAGCTCCACCTCGAGGAAAAGACCGAGCGTGCCGAGGGCAACCTGGGCTGCTCGGAGCTCCCGGAGTTGGCTCTCGCCGACTTCAACGATCTCCCCATAGCCGTTGATCAACTTCACCCAGCGCAGATTTGACGAAAAGCTTCCCAGATCCTTGCCGGAACCGTGGGTGCTGGTGGCGAGTGCGCCGGCGATCTGCTGCTTATCGATGTCGCCCTGGTTGCTGAGGGCCAATCCCTGCTCCCACAAGGTGTCGCCGAAGGCATTGATGGTGGTTCCGGCCAATGCCCTGGCGCTTCGTGCGGCCCGATCGGTGCCCGTGATCCCGGCAAGCCCTGACATATCCATCAAGACACCGCCCGTCTGCACCAAGGGTGAGGACGAGTGCCCTGAGCCGGCCGCCCGCACAGGAAGGCCTTCGCGGATGGCGAACCTCACGGCGTCGAGGGCTTCCTGCTCGTTTCGGGGCCTGATGGTAAAGGCAGGTGTCGCGCTCTGGTTGCCGCCCCAGTTGGTCCACGTCGCCTCTGTCTTGAAGGGCGCGGACGGTGTGGAGGCACCGGGGACACCCGGAAGGTGCTTCAAAGTAGTCATTTCCTAAGCTCCGTTGCTTGTAGGTCTCCTGCCACGGCTTGCGCCGGGGATCAGGCTCAGGCGGTCACGCGCCGTGGTTGATCATCACATGCTTGGTGCGGGAGTAATCATCCAAGGCGTAGAGCGAGAGGTCGCGACCGTAACCGGATCCTTTGAATCCGCCCCACGGTACTTCGCATGCCAACACCAGGTGTGCATTGACCCAGACCGTTCCGAAGTCGAGTTGCTTGGGTACGCGCAGCGAGAGGCTGGAATCCTTGGTCCAGACTGAGGCGGACAGGCCATAAGGGCTCTCGTTGGCTCGGGTGACAGCCTCATCAGTGGAGGAGAAGGTCTCCACCGTGACCACGGGGCCGAAGATCTCGTGTGTGGCGATGGGTGCTCCGGCGGGAACGTTGGTGATGACCGTGGGTTCGATGAAGAAGCCCGTTCCTTCCACTGCCGAACCGCCGATGGCCACGGTCAAGCCTGCCTCGCGGGCCTCAGCGAGGGATTCTTTGACCCGTTCAAAGTGCGGCCGGGAGATCATGGGACCGATCTCCACGTCGTCACCGGCGTCGGGGGAACCGACGACGAGCGTACCGACTTCGCGGACCAGATGCTGCGTGAACTCCTCAGCAACCGATTCGTGGACCAACACCCTGCAGGCCGCACCGCAGTCCTGGCCTGCATTCCAGTAGCCGGCATTTCGAACGCCGGCTGCGGCGGCGGCCAGGTCGGCGTCGGGGAAGACCACAACGGGGGCCTTGCCGCCGAGTTCAAGGTGCACGCGCTTGACTGACCGCGCTGCCGTCTCCGCGACTGACTGCCCGCTGGCGACGCTCCCGGTTAGGGCCACCAACGCAACCGATGGATGTTCCGAAAGCCGCTGGCCCACAGTCCGACCCTGGCCGGTCACGACGTTGAGGATCCCGTCCGGAATTCGCCCGGCGAGCACTTCGGCCAGCTTCAAGGTGGACAGGGGAGTCTGTTCCGAGGGCTTCATGACGATGCTGTTGCCGGCAGCCAGGATCGGAGCGATTTTCCATGCCGCCATGAGCAGCGGATAGTTCCACGGAGTGATGACGCCAACCACCCCTACGGGTTCGCGGAGGATTACGGAGGTGTGGCCGGTTGCGTAGTCGCCGCCTGCCATTGAGGTCAGGGTCCGGGACGCGCCCGCCATGAAACGGAAGGTATCGATGGTGCTGGTGACGTCGTCTTCCGCCACGGTGCGGGGCTTGCCGGTGTTGGCGGACTCGATCACCTCGAACGTCTCCCGGTTGGCCTCGATGATGTTCGCGATCAGGTTCAGCACGTCCGCGCGTTGCTTCGGTGTGGTTGAACCCCAGGTTTTCTGGGCCTCGACGGCGGCGGCCACGGCGGTGTCGACGTCCGCGGCGGTTCCGGCAAGGACTGATGCGATGACTTCCTCGGTGGCAGGGTTCATCACATCGATGGTTTGAAACGAGGCGCCGGGGACGAACGAGCCGGCGATGAAGTGCCCGCCTGGAGGCAGCGGCAGCTGGGAAGGGGCCGATTCGCCTGCGGAGCCCGCAGCGGCGCGTCGGACAGTGAATGTTTCGGACTGGGTGGTGGTCATGGCGTGTCGCTTTCAGATGAGGTCGGGGGTAAGGGGGTTGTAAGGAAAGGGGGCCGCTTCTGTCTTCTTTGGGAAGAGCCGAGCAGCGGTGTAGTAGAGCGGGGCTACCACCACCAGGCCAACGAGCCAGGAGATGTCGACGCCGCCCATCGCTGCAGCCAGCGGGCCGGTGTATACGGCGGTGGCGGAGAACGGAACCTGGATCAAGGCGCCTGCTACGTAGGAGCCGATGGCGACCCAATTGAACCGCCCGTACACGCCGCCGTCGCGCTTGAAGAAATCATCCACGCGGTAGTCGCCGTGCCGCAGCAGGTAGTAGTCCACCAGGTTTATGGCCGTCCACGGAACCAGGACGTACATCAGGAAGGACAGGAAGTTGGTGTAGAAGAGGATGAAATTGTCGCGGGCAAACAGGGCGATGCTGACGGCAACGACGAAAAGGATGACTGCGGCGATGCTGCGGGTCCGGGCGTGCGGCAGCCACGTCGGCTTGAACGTTTGCCCGATGGTGAGGGTGCACAGGACGCCGCAGTACAGGTTCATGGCATTGGACGCCGCGACCCCCAGGCAGAAAATACCAACGATCAGCAGGGTCCACGGCTGAAGCAGGGCACCCAGGCTGCCTACGATCTCAACGTCACCGTTGGCGCTCAGTGCGACGGCCAAGGTACCTACGAGTGCACCGAGGAGCATGGGGAACAAGGTTCCCAGCACGCACCCGGAGTAGGACGCCCAGAACGCGGGCGCGGAGCCGGTGCCTTGTGGCATGTAGCGGGAATAGTCGGAAACGTAGGGGGCGTAGGCCAGCTGCCACAGCGCTGAAACCGAGATGGTTCCCATGAAGCCCACCCAGTTGAAGCTGCCTTGGTCCAGGAAGTCGGCAGGAAGGCCGTGGACAAACAGGATCCAGGCGAACGCCAGCAGCAAGGCCAGCCCCGCAGCGACGCTCAGGATGCGTGCATACGCGTGGATGAGGCGGTAACCGAAGATCGTGGCGATGACGCTGACGATGCCGATGATGACGATGCCCGTGTCCACGCTCATGCCCGGACTGACTGCTGCCATGGCTTCGCCGCCGAAGACCAGGTTCGCGGCGAAGAAACCGACGTACATGACCACAACGATGACAACGATCAGCAAAGCACCGAACGACCCGAACTGGCCGCGGGTCTGGATCATTTGGGCCACGCCGAGCTGGGGTCCTTGGGCGGAGTGGAGGGCCATGAAGATGCCGCCCACAACGTTGCCGATAATGATGCCAAGCACCGCGGGCACGAAGTTCAATCCGAAGACCGTGGTGGCCAGCCCGCCGGTCACGATGGTCATGATCATGATGTTTGAGCCGAACCAAATGGTGAAGAGATCCCGGGCCTTGCCGTGCCGTTCATTGAGGGGAATGGGCTGGATGGTTTTGTCCTCGAGGCGGGGCACCTCGGCGGGGGCTACTGGCGCGGTCATCATGCGCTCCTTGAAACTGTTTGAAGCTCGCGGTCGGGACGGCCCGCTGCCTTGCTGCGGTTGACCATCAAAGCGAGGAGGTCGAAGACAAGGGTGGCGGCAGCGACCGTGGTGATGTCGGCGTGGTCGTAGGCCGGGGCGACTTCCACGACGTCGGCACCCACGATGTTGATGCCATCCAGTCCGCGGAGCAAGGCCAGGAGTTCGCGGGAGTGAAGCCCGCCCATCTCCGGTGTTCCCGTGCCGGGGGCATAGGACGGATCCAGGACGTCGATGTCGATTGAGACGTACACCGGTGTGTCCCCGAGACGATCCTTGACGCGCTCAATCGCCGCCGGAACACCGATGACGTCGAGGTCGGAACAGCGGATGATCTGGAACCCGAATTCGTGGTCGCGGAGGAAATCGTTGCGGTCATACACCGGACCGCGGATTCCCACGTGCATCGATTTGTCCTCCACAAGCAGGCCCTCCTCGAAGGCCCTCCGGAAGATGGTGCCGTGCGTGACGGGCTGGTCGAAGTACGTATCCCACGTGTCCAGGTGGGCGTCGAAGTGCAGCAAAGCCACCGGTCCATGAACTTTGTTCAGCGCCCGCAGCATGGGCAGGGCGATCGTGTGGTCGCCGCCGATGGAGATGAGTTTCTTCTCCTCGCTGATCAGAGGCAGCGCCTGCTCCTCGATCTCGCGGACCGCGCGGGTGATGTCGTAGGGAGTGCAGGCGATGTCTCCGGCGTCCACCACTTGGGCTTCGTACACTGGCTCGACGTCGAGCTCCGGGTGGTAGCCGGGGCGGAGGAGCCGCGACGCTTCCCGGACTGCGGCAGGACCAAAACGGGCGCCTGGCCGGAAGGAGGTTCCGCCGTCGAACGGTACGCCGACAATTGCGATGTCGTAGTCCGGTACGCGGTCGATTTGGGGGAGCCGGGCGAAGGTGCCGAGGCCGGCGTAACGGGGAACTTTCGTTGCGTCGACAGGGCCTACGGGCTGGTGCGTTGTCATGGCTGGTTCCTTCGATTGCTGGGGTGCTCGCCGTTGAGCGGGAAGTACGTAATCCAATTCTTGGTGACACGCATCACGCAGGATAGCGGTACATTGACTACAAATGGCCGAGGCACTTAGACAAACGTCTAAGTCCCCGAAAACGCAAGGAAGAGAAGCTCCTCATGGCGATCACAGTCTCCGAACTCGTGGCCGAACCGCAGCTCGGACTTACCCTTCTGGCAGGATTCCGAGGCGGCGACAACCGCATCACCTGGGCCCACACATCGGACCTCCCCAGGCTGTGGGAGTGGGTGACCGGCGGAGAGCTCATGATGACCAACGGGATGTCCATCCCGGCTGACGCTGCGGGGCAGGTGGCGCTCGCGGAGGCGTTGGTGGACTCCGGAGCCAGCGCTTTGGCCATCGGCGAGAAAATGCATGCGCCTACGTTGCAGTCCGAGTTCCTGGCCGCATGCGACAGCTTGCCCCTTCCGCTGATCACCATCCCGTATCCCCTTCCCTTCATCGCGATCGCCCGCTCGGTTGCCGAGTCTTCGCTGCTGGAGGAGTCGCGGCGGTTGCGGCAAACGGCACGGGTCTATGACTTGTTGAGGACCGCCGGCGCTTCGGAAGACCATTGGCAAAGCCTCGTCCAGCGGCTGGCCACGGAACTCGACGCGGAACTGTTCATCGTGGACCGCCGCTGCCTTCACCCCTGGCATCCCGACGGGCAACCCCTTCCGGTGTTCCTCGCCGAGGAATGGTCTCCGCTTCCCGGCCATGCCTCCGTGACGGGGAAGAATTTCCAATGGCACCGCATCCGCGGCCGACACGTCCTGACCATGGACATTCCCACCCACTCGAACGCGCTTCTGGTGGTGCTGCCCAACAGCGAACCGCACCCGGACGCCGTCGTACTCCTGCACGCCGCAACCGTGCTGGGACTGCAACTTTCGCGCATCGTGCTGTCGCTGGAAGGCCGGCACCGGCTGGCGGGAGAGTTCCTGCTGCAGGCGTTTGATGGCCGTTTGGGGACCGCGGAAATGGAAAGCAGGATGGTCGCTTTCGATGTTCCGCCCCAGGACTTTGTGGTCGCCTCGATCTCAGCGGAGGGCATCGGCTCTGCGGGCGGCGGCGATTCAACGCCCGGCGTCGATTCAAAGCCCGACGGCGATTCAAAGCCCGACGGCGGCGGGCTGGCCAGCGTGCACATCGACCTTTGGCGGCACGGCCTTGCAGCGGCATCGCTCAGGCGGAACAACCGTCTGCACGTTGTCCTCGCCGCCGATGTTGCGGACGATGCGTTGGCCCACTGCGCAGGGGCCAACGTGAGCATCGGCGTCAGTTCCCGTGCAGGTGTCGCCGCTATCCAGCGCGCCCTGCAGGAGTCACTCTGGTCCCTCGGATCAGCGCGGGCCAACGAGCTTGGCCTTGCCCGTTACGCTGAGGGTCCCACCTGGCTTGGACTGACCAGCTTCGAAGAAGGCGCGGCCTTGGTTCGCCGCTTGCTGGGCCCGATCTTCGACTACGAGCAGAGCGAAGAAGGCGATCTTCTCATCACTTTGCGGACGTACCTGGACTCACAACGTTCCTGGCAAAAGACGGCGGCAGCACTGTTCGCGCACCGGCAGACCATCATCTACAGAATGCGGAAAATCGGCGAACTGACTGGGTTGGACATGGGCGAAACGTCCACAGTGGCGCAGCTCTGGTTCGCCTTGCAGATCCACGAAGCCCTGCGGAGCTGACGGCTGAGGCTCGATGCGCTGCTTGCGTTTCTTCCTGGGGACCAGCTATGGTGTGAACCGTGTCACCCAGGTGGCGCAAACGCTTTTGATCTGCGGCGGGAGAGTCCTGCCGGGTACATCCAGTCAGGCGCCGTAGGAGCAAATCCTCCCCAGGAATCTCTCAGGCCCATGTACCGCCGCGGCGAGGCAACTCTGGAAAGCAGTCCGGGCAACCGGGCTCACCGACGGTGCAAGTGGTCATGGCCAAAAAGTCAGTCCACGGAATCTCTCAGGTCCAATACAGAGCGGGGAGGAACCCACATTCATCGTGGCGCTCACACGGCGCCTGAATCATGGAGTTCCTCTTGACTGTTCACTCAACCCCCACCGCCTTCGCGGACCGGCATATCGGCGCCCGCCGCCAGGCCGACGTTGACACCATGCTCAAGGCCATCGGCTACGACTCTGTCGACGGCCTTGTGGACGTTGCCGTCCCCGATTCCATCCGCCAATCCTCGCCGCTCACGCTTCAGAAGGCGCTCAGCGAAACCGAGGTCCTCGCTGAGCTTCGCAAGCTGGCCGCCAAGAACAAGACAGCCGTCCAGATGATCGGCCAGGGCTACTACGACACCGTCACGCCGCCGGTGATCCGCCGCAACATCCTCGAATCTCCCGCTTGGTACACGGCATACACCCCGTACCAGCCCGAGATTTCGCAGGGTCGCCTCGAGGCACTGCTCAACTTCCAAACCATGGTCCAGGACCTCACAGGACTGCCGATCGCCAACGCCTCCCTGCTGGATGAAGCCACCGCCGTGGCTGAGGCCGTGCTGCTGATGCGCCGGGCGAACAAGGACAAGGCCGCGAAGGATGGCAAGACTGTCCTCGACGCCGACCTCCTCCCGCAGACCATCGCGATCGTGAAGGGCCGCGCGGAAGCGCTGGGCTTCGAGGTTGAGGTTGCGGACTTGTCCTCCGGGCTGCCCGACGGCGACATCAACGGGATCGTCCTGCAGCAGCCCGGTGTTTCGGGCCGGGTCTTCGACCACTCCGCCGTGATCGCCGCGGCGAAGGAGCGCGGTGCCCTGGTGACGGTTGCTGCCGATTTGCTGGCGCTCACACTCATCACCCCTCCCGGCGAGCAAGGCGCCGACATCGCCGTCGGAACCGCGCAGCGCTTCGGGGTCCCGCTGTTCTTCGGCGGCCCGCACGCGGCTTACATGGCGGTCCGGACGGGCATGGAGCGGACGCTTCCGGGGCGCATCGTGGGTGTGTCGAAAGACAACGCCGGCGTGCCCGCCTACCGCCTCGCCCTGCAGACCCGCGAGCAGCACATCCGCCGCGAGAAGGCCACGTCCAACATCTGCACGGCCCAGGCATTGCTCGCGATCGTAGCCTCGATGTACGCGGTCTACCACGGCCCCGACGGCCTGAAGGCAATCGCAGAAACGGTCCACGGACACGCGCGTGTTTTGGCCGCCACACTCCAGAAGGCCGGCCGCGAACTCGTCTCTGATTCCTTCTTCGACACCCTCACCGTCCGCGTCCCGGGCAAGGCCGACAAGGTGATCGGCGCGGCCGAAGCCCGCGGCATCAACCTGCGCAGGATCGACGAGGACACCGTGGGTGTTTCCGTCGATGAAACCACGACGCCGGAAGTCCTCTCCGCGGTGGCCGTCGCCTTCGGCGCGGGTCCGGTAGGGGACGCGGCCGGGTTTGAGCTCCCTTCCTCGGTTGTCCGGACCTCTGATTTCCTGCAGCACCCGGTGTTCAACACACACCGCTCCGAGACGCAGCTGTTGCGCTACATCCGCAGGCTGTCCGACCGGGACCTGGCACTGGACCGCACCATGATCCCGTTGGGTTCGTGCACCATGAAGCTGAACGCCACGGCGGAAATGGAGGCCATTTCCTGGCCGGAGTTCGCTTCCATCCACCCGTTCGCGCCGGATTCCCAGACAGCTGGTTGGCGCGAGCTGATTGATGGCCTGGAAGCCGACCTGACCGAGATCACGGGCTATGACCAGGTTTCCATCCAGCCGAACGCCGGTTCCCAGGGTGAGCTTGCAGGCCTGCTCGCGATCCGGGGCTACCACCTGTCCCGCGGCGATTCCCAGCGCAACGTGTGCCTGATCCCGGCATCGGCGCACGGGACGAACGCGGCTTCGGCCGTGCTCGCGGGAATGAAGGTTGTTGTTGTGGCCACGGCTGCCGACGGCACCATCGACCACGCCGATCTGACCGCGAAAATCGAAGCCAACCGCGACGTGCTCTCCTGCATCATGATCACTTACCCGTCCACGCACGGTGTATATGACGCCGACGTCCGCGAGGTCTGCGATGCCATCCACGAGGCCGGCGGCCAGGTGTACGTCGACGGTGCGAACCTGAACGCCCTGGTTGGTCTGGCTCAGCCGGGCAAGTTCGGCGGCGACGTGTCCCACTTGAACCTGCACAAGACGTTCTGCATCCCGCACGGCGGCGGCGGACCCGGCGTGGGCCCTGTTGCAGCGAAGGCACACCTGGCGCCGTTTATGCCGGGTGATGCCACCAAGGAAGCGCACGAGGAAGGCCATGGCGTTGCCATCTCGGCATCCCGCTTCGGTTCTGCCGGCGTCCTGCCGATTTCCTGGGCTTACGTCAAGCTCATGGGTGGCGAAGGCCTCACCGAAGCCACGAAGTCCGCCTTGCTGGCTGCCAACTACGTTGCTTCACGTTTGGATGAGCACTTCCCCATCCTCTACACGGGCGAAGGCGGACTCGTGGCGCACGAATGCATCCTGGACCTCCGCGACTTGACCGCCCGCACGGGTGTGACGGCTGAAGATGTGGCCAAGCGCCTCATCGACTTCGGTTTCCACGCCCCGACGCTCGCCTTCCCGGTGGCCGGAACATTGATGGTGGAGCCGACGGAGTCCGAGGACCTTGCGGAAATCGACCGGTTTATCGAAGCCATGATCACCATCCGGGCCGAGATCGAACAGGTTGCTGCCGGTGATTTCTCCGTGGAAAACTCCCCGCTCCGCAACGCACCCCACACGGCAGCCGCCGTCGTAAGTTCCGCCTGGGACCGTGAGTACCCGCGCGAGCAGGCCGTCTTCCCGGTGCCGAGCCTGAAGCAGGACAAGTACTTCCCGCCCGTGGGGCGCATCGACGGCGCGGCGGGCGACCGCAACCTCGTCTGCTCGTGCCCGCCGCTCGAAGCGTTCGAGGAAAACACAGCAGGCTTTGAGAACTAAAGGATCCCGACATGTCTGAGAACTACACCGCTCTCTACGATCAGCACAAAAAGGCCGGCGCGTCCTTCACGGACTTCGGCGGCTGGCAGATGCCGCTCAAATACGAATCCGAGCTTGCCGAGCACCACGCCGTGCGTCAGTCCGCAGGGCTGTTCGACCTCTCCCACATGGGCGAGGTCTGGGTCAGCGGTCCGGATGCCGCAGCTTTCCTGGATTACGCGCTGGTGGGCAAGTTGTCCGCAATCGCGGTTGGAAAAGCCAAGTACTCGCTGATCTGCGACACCGACGGCGGCATCATCGATGACCTCATTTCCTACCGCCGCCCGTCTTCCGAGGGCAGCGACAAGTACCTCGTGGTCCCCAACGCGGGCAACGCCAAGGTTGTCGCTGCGGCTTTGCTTGAGCGTTCTGCGGCGTTCGATGTTGCGGTGCAGGACGCCTCTGCCGAGACGTCGCTGATCGCGGTCCAGGGCCCGCACGCCGAGGCCATCCTGCTCACCCTGGTTCCGGCGGAGCAGCACTCCCTGGTCACGGAGCTGAAGTACTACGCGGCGGTTGAGGTGCCGGTAACTTACGACGGCGGCACTCAAGACCTGCTGCTCGCCCGCACGGGCTACACCGGCGAAGACGGCTTTGAGGTCTACGTTCCGAACGAGGACGCCCCTTCACTGTGGGAGGCGCTGCTCGAGGCCGGCGAAGGACACGGGCTCATCCCCGCCGGCCTCGCAGCCCGCGACTCGCTGCGACTTGAGGCCGGAATGCCCCTCTACGGCAACGAACTCTCCCGGCACGTCAACGCCTACGCCGCCGGCCTCGGGCCCGTGGTGGCCTTGGCCAAGGAAAGCGACTTTGTGGGCAAGGAAGCATTGGCTGCGATCAAGGCGGCCGGTGTCGGGGACACGATCGGGCAGAAGCTCGTCGGCCTCAAAGGCAAGGGTCGTCGCGCCGCACGAGCGCACTACTCGGCCCTCAAAGACGGTTCCCTGATCGGCGAGGTGACCTCAGGGCAGCCGAGCCCCACGCTCGGTTACCCGGTCGCGTTGGCGTATGTCGACGTCGAACATTCCGCGGTTGGCACGGTAATTGACGTGGACCTCCGGGGGAAAGCCGAGCCATTCGAGGTTGTGCCGCTGCCGTTCTACAAGCGCCAAAAGTAGTCACGAGAGAAGGAATCGATATGAGCAAAGTTGTTGCCGAGCTGAAGTACTCGGCTGAGCATGAATGGGTTGCCGTTGATGGTGGCGGGACTGTGGGGATTGGGATCTCCGCTGTGGCCGCCGACGCGTTGGGCGACATCGTGTACGTGGACCTGCCCGAGGTCGGTTCGACCGTGACTGCAGGGGAGACCTGCGGTGAGGTGGAGTCGACCAAATCGGTGTCGGATCTGTACTCACCCGTCACCGGTGAGGTAACCGAGATCAACGACGCCGTCGTCGACGATCCCGCCCTCATCAACAACGACCCCTATGGTGCCGGCTGGCTGTTCAAGGTTGCCGCCACGGAAGAAGGGCCGCTCATGACGGCAGAAGAGTATGCAGCAGCCAACGGAGGAGAGCTGTGAACCCTGTTTCCGTAAGTGACTTCGAGCAGGTTGTGTCGGCGTCGTTGGACGCTGACCTGGCTGCGCTCGACCCCGAGATCGCGGCCAAGATCGACGACGAACTAGGCCGCCAGCGCGACGGCCTGGAGATGATCGCGTCCGAAAACCACACCGCCGTGGCTGTCATGCAGGCGCAGGGTTCGGTGCTGACCAACAAGTACGCCGAGGGCTATCCGGGTAAGCGCTACTACGGTGGCTGCGAGCACGTTGACGTCATCGAACAGCTGGCCATCGACCGCATCAAGGCCCTGTTTGGCGCCGAGTACGCGAACGTTCAACCGCACTCCGGCGCCCAGGCCAACGCCTCCGTGATGCACGCACTCATCAAGCCTGGCGACACCATCATGGGCCTGAACCTCGCCCACGGCGGCCACCTCACGCACGGTATGAGGATCAACTTTTCCGGCAAACTCTACAACGTGGTTCCGTACGGGGTTCGCGAGGACACCCACACCGTGGACATGGCCGAAGTCGAGGCCCTGGCACAGGAGCACAAGCCTGCACTCATCGTGGCCGGCTGGTCCGCTTATGCGCGGCAGCTGGACTTCGCGGAGTTCCGCCGGATCGCTGACTCTGTGGGCGCATACTTGATGGTGGACATGGCGCACTTCGCCGGTCTGGTCGCGGCGGGGCTGCACCCCTCGCCGGTTCCGCACGCTCACGTCACCACGTCCACCACGCACAAGACCCTCGCCGGTCCGCGCGGCGGCATCATCCTGAGCAACGACGCCGACATCGCCAAGAAGATCAACTCCGCAGTGTTCCCCGGCCAGCAGGGCGGACCGCTGGAGCACGTGATCGCGGGCAAGGCAGTTGCCTTCAAGATCGCTGCCTCCGACGAGTTCCGTGAGCGCCAGGAACGTGTCCTGGCCGGTGCCAGGATCCTCGCCGAACGCCTGGTGCAGCCCGACGTGGTTGCGAAGGGCATCAGCGTGGTTTCCGGCGGCACGGACGTTCACCTGGTCCTCGTTGACCTGCGCAACTGCGAACTCGACGGCCAGCAAGCCGAAGACCGCCTCGCCGCTATCGACATCACGGTCAACCGCAACGCCGTCCCGTTCGACCCCCGCCCGCCCATGGTCACATCCGGCCTCCGTATCGGCACGCCGGCGTTGGCGACGCGCGGTTTCGGGGCAGCAGCCTTCCGGGAGGTTGCGGACATCATCGCCCAAGCGTTGATCGCCGACGCCGACACGGACCTTTCGGGGCTGCGTCACCGCGTCGAGCGGCTGGCTGATGCGCACCCGCTGTACCCCGAAGTTCCGAACCTGGGCTGAGCCTCGGTGGCCCGGTGGCCCGGCGGGCCTGACGTCCTCTGCGGGCTCGGTCGCGTCGGCCCGATGGGGCCGACATCCTCCGCGTGCTCGGTCGCGGAAACGCCCGCTGAGCGGACGTGACGCTCCCTTAGACGCACGCTTCCGGATACCGGCCCCATAGGGGTCGATGGTCCGGGGCCTCGATGGTCCGGGTCGGACTCGCGGGTTCGTATGTTAGGGAATGGGTCAGCTGCCGGGGGTTGGCCTTGACGGGGCGACGTTTTGTTGGACTCCCGGGTGGGGTGTTTGCTGGGAACGAATACCGCACATATAACCGGGTTTGGAGGTTTGGCACTGGACCTCCATTGGGGCCGGGTTCGCCTTGGCTCGGGATTGGACCCGGCCCCGCACTTTGTTTTTCTTGTTCACTCTCCCTGAAAGGGATCCGGCCATGGCTGTTGGTGTTTTCGATTTGTTCTCCGTGGGTATTGGCCCGTCGAGCTCGCATACCGTGGGTCCGATGCGTGCCGGGGCGGTGTTTGCCCGGGAGTTGCGTGAGTCGGGGGTGCTGTCTGCTGTGGCGGGGTTGCGGGTGGATTTGTACGGCTCCTTGGCGGCGACTGGCAAGGGGCACGGGACTTTTACTGCGACGTTGTTGGGCTTGGAGGGCTTTGAACCCGAGTTGATCCTGCCCGACGAGGTGGAAGAGCGCCTTGCCGCGATCGCTGAAACGGGCTTGCTGAACCTTGCCGGGGCTTCCGGCGACGGCGTCCAGCTGCAGTATGCGGTGGAGGACATGGTGCTGCATCCTTTGACAGTGCTGCCCCGGCACACCAACGGAATGAAGTTCGCCGTCACCGATGCCGAGGGGAATGTCCTCAAGGAAGCGACGTTCTTCTCGGTGGGCGGCGGGTTCATCGTCCGTGAGGGCGAGGAGAACTCGGCACAGCAGGAACTGGACGAGTCCAAGCAGGAGCTTCCGTTGCCGTTCCGGACCGCGGCTGAGTTGTTGGGCCGGTGCGCGAGCAAAGGCCTGGGCATCAGCGACATCATGCTGATCAATGAGCGGGCGTCCCGGACGGAAGAGGAGATCCGGGAAGGGCTGCTTCATATCTGGTCGGTGATGGAGGCGTGCGTCGAAACGTCGTTGAAGCGCGAAGGTGTGCTGCCCGGCGGACTGAGGGTCCGCCGTCGTGCTCCCGACTGGCTGGAGCGCCTCCTGAAGGAGGACAAAGACCGGAACGATCCCAAGTACTGGCAGGAGTGGGTCAACCTGATCGCCTTGGCGGTCAACGAGGAGAACGCCTCGGGCGGCCGGGTGGTCACGGCACCGACGAACGGCGCGGCGGGAATCATCCCGGCGGTGTTGTACTACGCCTTGAATTACGCGCCGGGCATGGACAAGGCCAGCCAGGCGGACAAGGACGATGTCGTGGTCCGCTTCCTGCTCGCCGCCGGTGCCGTGGGTGTGTTGTACAAGGAACAGGCCTCCATTTCCGGCGCCGAGGTGGGCTGCCAGGGCGAGGTTGGCTCGGCGTCGTCGATGGCTGCTGCCGGGTTGGCCGAAGTGATGGGCGGTTCCCCGGCGCAGGTGGAGAACGCGGCGGAGATCGCGATGGAACACAACCTCGGGCTGACGTGCGATCCGATCGGCGGGCTGGTGCAGATCCCTTGCATCGAGCGGAACGCGATCGCTGCGGCGAAGGCGATCAACGCTGCGAAGATGGCGCTCTGGGGTGACGGCACGCACCGGGTTTCCTTGGACGAGGTGATCGTGACAATGCGCGAGACGGGCAAGGACATGTCCCACAAATACAAGGAAACCGCGATGGGCGGCCTGGCCGTCAACGTGGTCGAATGCTGAAGGAAAGAACCCCATGACCCTCGCCCCTGAAGGCCGCAAGCTGCTGCGCGTCGAAGCCCGCAACGCCCAAGTCCCGGTTGAACGTAAGCCTGAGTGGATCAAGGCGAAGGTTCAGATGGGTCCGGAGTTTGTCGGGTTGAAGAACCTGGTGAAGAAGGAAGGCC